>JABDJZ010000387.1 GCA_013003255.1 Rhodothermales bacterium | reverse complement strand
GACTTGCTGCTTGCGTGGTGGGTGGGGCAGTCTCTCGAACTTGGTGCGGCGGGCTCGGTGCTTGGCGCTGGGCTCGCAGGGTTCTCCCGGCGGAAGATCTATCTGCGTGTAGCCGGCCTCGTGGTGCTATGTCTGGTGGCCACTATCGGTCTGCAGATCGCCGGTTGGGCACCTGCGGCGCGCATGCTTTGACGGGCCGCGCCCTAGAACCGTGCCTCAACCCCCACAAACCAGTCTATAGACCGCTCCGTGTTTGCACCCCACGGCGTGGTGAATGCCTGGGCCGACACGCCCAGCCACCGAAAAGGGTAAAGCGTCAGGCCTACACCTGGCTTGATGTACCGCTGGCGGGTCGGGACGGGATTCTGCGGATCGAAGGCGGTCTCGGGCGGCTGATTCGAGATGGTCCCGAAGAACAGCCCCTGCAGGAGGGCCCATCGCCCAACCGACATCCCAGCCTCAAGGTGCAGCAGCCACTCGTTGCCATAATCTGGTGTCTCGCTACCCCGGCTCAGTCCGAACACGCCGCTCCGAACACGAAGTCCGGCGCCGGCCTGGGCATACCCCGGTAGCGGCCAGAGGCTCACGCCGTAGTGAAGCATGATGTCCAGGTCTATCTGGCCCGGACCGATAGCGGGAGTCACCTCACGGTCGTAGCCGAGCGGCAACCGTGTCCCCAGGTTGACCGCGGCCCGATGCACACCATCAACCGGAAGGCCGAGCAGCGCGGTGACGTCGCGCCGGATCCCCAGGTACACATTCTGGAATCCGGTCGACTCGCGCTCAATGGGTCTGTCTGTGCCCGGCAATCCTGAGGACGCCTGGGGATGCGGCGTGCGAACCAGGAGGTCCTTATAGGGCAGCATCAGGATCAGGGTGGTGCCCCCGGTCAGTCCATGCTCCGTGTACAGGTAGGTGCTGCGGTCCTCGAACCCATTTCCATCCAACCCGGCGGCGTAGGGGGCCGTAGAGCCGTCCTGCCGGAACTGGTCCGCGGCCAGCGACGACTGCCGGGACAGTTTCACATACGTTGCTCCCCGATCCTGCAGCCATGCCTGCCCATGCGCGGAAGGAATCCCGACGCTCAGTGCGAGGACCAGGCACACGAACCCCGTCAGCCTTGCAGGCACACCCGGGACCCCGCGGTTCACCGCCGCCTAGTAAGCAGCCAGTTCCCTGACCGCTTCGAGGACATCATCATCGGTGGGCAGAATGGCCCGCTCCAGCGGATCGGCAAAGGCGATCGGCGCGAACTTGCCGGCGACGCGGCGGATGGGCGCATCCAGATGACCGAAGGCGGACTCTGAGAGTTGGGCCGCGATTTCCGCACCGAAGCCGAGGAATTCATGATCCTCGTACAGGACCAGCGCCTTGTTGGTCTTCTTGACCGACTTGAGCACCGTCTCCATGTCGAGAGGGAGCAGGGAGCGGAGATCAATGATCTCGACCTGGACACCTTCGCCCTCCAACTGGCGCGCCACGTTGATGGCCTTCGAAACCAGCGCTCCGTAAGTGATGACGGTCAGGTCCGTGCCTTCACGGGTCACCGCTGCCTTGCCGAACGGCACCAAGTAGTCGGTGTCCGGCTCGGGTCGTCTGGCGGAAGCCGCGCGATACAGGGCCTTGTGCTCCAGGAAGATGACAGGGTCCTGTCCCCGGATGGCGGTCTTGAGAAGGCCCTTGGCGTCGGCCGCGTTGGACGGCATCACCACCACGAGGCCCGGCATGTGGCCAAAGAAGGCCTCGATGTTCTGGGAGTGGCAGAGCCCGCCATGAATGTATCCCCCGATCGGCACACGGATGACCATCGGGCATCCCCACGTTCCATTGGAGCGGTACCGGAAGGTGGATACCTGGTTGCGAATCTGCTGAAGCGCCGGCCAGATGTAGTCTCCGAACTGGATTTCGACCACGGGGCGATAGCCTGCGGCGGCAAATCCAACAGCCGTTCCAATCACGCTGGCCTCGGCCAGAGGCGAATTGAAGCAGCGATCTCCGAACTTCTTCGTGAGGTCCCGTGTGGCCGTAAAGACACCGCCCTTCCCACCGGCCACGTCCTCGCCGTAGACCAGCATCTTGGGGTTACGCTCCATCTCCTCGTGAAGCGCGTGGTTAATGGCGTCGACGAGTACTACGGGTTCGCCACTGGGGTTTGAGGTTTCGAACTCCAGCCCCTGGTCTCCTTCGAAGTAGACGTGCGTCAGGGCCGAGTCCGCCTCAGGGTCATCCTGGGTGGCTGCCCAGGCGGCTGCAGCGTCAACCTCGGTCTGAACCTCCCCGCGGATCTTGGTGATCAGATCCTGCGTGAGGATGCCGGCCTCCTTCAGGGTGTTCTCAAAGCGGGCGATCGGGTCGATCTCCTTGTCCGCCTCGAGTTCTTCCGGTGTGCGGTATTTGGTGTGGTTGTCGGAGGACGAGTGCGGCAGGAGACGCACGGTGTCAGCTACGAGGCAGACTGCACCCTTGCCATCGCGAATGTGCGCGATGGCCGCTTTGGCCACGGCGTAGCTCGCAAAGAAGTCCGTTCCATCGACATGGGCGCGCGAGAGGCCTTCGTAGCCACGCGCCAGTTTGAAGGCCGTGCCGCCAGCGGTCTGGTCCGAGACGGGGACCGAGATGGCGTACTTGTTGTCCTGGACCAGGAAGAGGACGGGCGCACTCGCTCGCGCAGCCCAGTTCAGTGCTTCATGGAAGTCACCCTGGGAGGTAGCTCCGTCTCCGCAGGAGCAGTAGGTGTAGGCATCGTTGCCGTCCCGCTGGTTGGCGAGTGCGACGCCGACGGCGGGCAGGAACTGAGCGCCAACGCTCGATGAGACCGGCAGGATGTTCTTCTCCGGCCAGGAGTAGTGCTCCGACATCTGGCGACCGCCCGAGTTGGGATCGTCCGCCTTGGCCATGTGGTGCAGCATCACGTCCTGGCTGGTAGCACCCAGCCCCAGATAGACCGACAGGTCCCGGTAATAGAGGCTGAACCAATCATGGCCGGGCCGGCTCAGGAGGCTGATTGCAGCCTGGGCCGCTTCGTGCCCGGCGCATCCAATGTGGAAGAAGCCCTTTCCTTGCTTGAGCAGGGTCAGCATCTTCTCATCAAGCCGCCGCGACGTGAGCATGCGGCGGTAGACGCCCAACAGTTCATCGGGCTCGAAGTCTGCCGGGGTTACCGGCTTGACGTGAAAGTCGCCTTCCAATTGGGTGGGGATTGGCGTGGGCACCGAGGAGCCGGCCGCGCCGTCACCACCCGGAAGCGCTTCCGAACTCTTTTTCTTCTTTTGCGCGGCCTTTGTCATTAAACATCATGCTTACGTGACCGGGACTTCATAAGGAGCCAGAGGACAGTATCTGATACTCGACACTCTGTGTGCAGGATACCCTAATGGTCGGCCCCGCCACGCTCCAATTCAAGTCTACGAGTTCGGGGCGTGATGGTTTTACCGAAGGCGGTGAAATTGGCCTTCACGAAAGCGGCTGCGCGGGACGCCGGAAGGCGATAGGCCGATCAGGCCATGTCCCGCAGTTCCGCCTCCGACACGTAGGGCAGTTCGAACCAGAACCGTGTACTCCGCCCGGCGGTGCTTTCCACGTGGACGGGCTCCCCGTGGGCATGGAGAATCTGCTTCACGATGCTCAGGCCGAGCCCGGTACCGCCACCCTTCCTGGACCGATCAGGATCCACGCGGTAGAACCGCTCAAAGATGTTCTGAAGGTGATCCTCCGGGATGCCACGTCCCGTATCGACCACCTCAACGCGAACCTTGTCGAGGTGCTTTCGGAAGCGGCAGCGGACGGTGCCTTCATCCGAGTACGCGATGGCGTTGTCGATCAGGTTCACGATGACCTGCCGAATGCGCGCCCGATCGGCGTTCACAAAATGCCGGGGGTTGCTGTAGATGAGTTCCAGTCCCTTCTCGTCCGCCTTGGCAATAAGCTGCTCGGCCACCTCGTCCACCAACTCCTGAAGATCGAACGGCTTGGCCTTGATGAGGTCCTCGCGATACTCCAGTCTGGCGATCTCGATCAGGTCATTGAACAGGTTGTTCAGGCGGTCCAGGTTGGTCAGTCCCTTCTCCGCGTAGAACTTCCGCTGTGCATCGGACAGCGTCCCGGATGCCAGGGCTTCCAGGTATCCTCCGACCGAGAAGATGGGGTTGCGAACCTCATGCGAGACGTTGCCAATGAACTCGTTCTGCACGGCCGCCAGCCGTTTGAGCTCCTTGATCTGGCCTCGGTAGGTCTCATTCATCCGGTTGAGGCTGTCCGCGAGATCCTGGAATTCGGAGGCACGCGAGTCCACCTCGATGGGCTCGTCGATATTTCCTTCGCTGATCTCCCGGGCACTCTGACGAATGGCCTCCAGAGGCTCAGTGACCCGTTTGGCCGCGATCCAACTTCCGAGGATGGTGAGAAACACCGCCATGAGCATCGCCACGATCAGGGCGACCCGGAGCCGAAACAGAAGCGTAACCAGCGGCGGTCGAATCTGGCCGATGCGCACAACGAGCCCCGAAGCCGGCCGGTGGACGGCCGCGTAGAGCATCGGACGGGTGCCTTCCTGACTCAGTCGATACTCCGCCGCACCCTCACCCAGATTGTCCAATTCGGGGACTCCGGAGGTCACCGGGGACTGAATTGGCCGGAAGCCATCATATGCGAAGGGCTCGCCGCTGGCCGGGATCACCGTGATCTGGATGTCAGCCAGGCCCGCCAGTTCACGCACGAGAACGCGCCGGTCATCGTCATCCGTGGTTTCGATGACGTCGGCCACACGGGACGCCTGCTGGTAGAGGGTCTGGCGCACCGTGCCCTCAATCTCCGAGCCCACGATAAACGTGGTGTACAGGCCAACGGCCAGCACCGCCACGCCCACGAACAGCACGAACGTGAGCATCATCCACGTCTGTGTGGATGCGCGGGCAGGAAACAGCACGCTTGCGATACCGCGAGGCTGAGGGGTCTCTTCCGAGGGCGCTTCAGCCATCAGGTAGCAGTGGGATTATCGCCCGGGGCTCTTGCCCGTGGCCTAGTCCTGAGCGACTTCTTCTTCGACGAAGCGGTAGCCAACTCCGCGGACCGTCTGGATGTGCTGTGCAAAGGAGCCCAGCTTCTCGCGCAGGTTCTTGATGTGGGCATCGACCGTACGCTCGGTCACCATCATCGCATCCTTCCAGATGGTCTCCAGCAGCTGCTGGCGGGTAAACGCCTTGCGGGGGTGGCGAACCAGGTAGCGAACGAGTTCAAACTCGGTCAGCGTCAGGCCCAGATCCTTGCCTTCGAGCGATGCACGGTACTCATCTTCGTAGATGGTGAGGTTGCGCACCTGCAGGGTGCGGCTCTCCTCAATGCCCGCACGGCGAAGCACTGCCTTGACGTGGGCCACGATGACCTGCGGGGAAACCGGCTTGGTCAGGTAGGCATCGGCGCCCAGCATGAGGCCGCGGACCTGGTCATCCTCTTCGCCCTTGGCGGACAGGAAGATGATCGGAATGGTCTCGGTCTCAACCCGGGAGCGAAGGCGACGACAGATCTCATATCCGTCCACGCCCGGAAGCATGATGTCCAGGACAATCAGGTCAATGTCCGGCGTGGCCTTTTCGAGTGCGTCGTTCCCCTCGTGGGCAACATGCACGTTGAAGCCTTCCTGACGGAGGAAGTGCGAGACAACCTCTGCAACGTCCTCTTCGTCATCGACTACGAGAATGTGCAGCTGGGAAGGATCGAAGGTACTGGCCATGATGCGTGCTTGGGAAGTATTGCGGCTCTGCCGGTAAATGTAGGACCGTCAAACAGACAATCCGCTAACAACGCCCAAAAGGACGAAAAGCGGCATTCTCAATGTGAGGTAGCCGCGAAAAATAGCGTCTGCATGGGGTGAGGTCCAACTTACTGCCTCAGTTGGTGAAAACCCGCTCGACGCGTTGGCTCACCCCGCACACGATCTCGTAAGGGATTGTGCCCGCAATACGGGCCACTTCAAGAACCGAGGGGCCGCCCGGACCCCAGATCACGACCTCGTCTCCCACCCGCGCCTCGACGGCTGGGTCCTCTGTGAAGGCCATGAACATGTCCATGCACACGGTGCCGGCGATGGGCAGCCGATGGGGACCGAGCCCCACGTGTCCCCGTGAGGAGAGAGCCCTGGGAACGCCGTCCGCGTAGCCCGAGACTATCGTCAGTATGCGGCCGCTGCCGGGTGCCGTCCAGCGGCCGCCATAGGATACCTGGGTTCCTGCGGTCACCTCCTGGATCCGGACCACGCGCGAGAGGAGGCGCATGGCAGGTTGGAGGCCCGGCGCAGGCACGTCGGCGGCCGGATCGTACAGACCGTACAGCGAGATGCCAGCCCGGATCACATCCGACTCGGCCGCAACACCCAGGCTGGTAAACACGCCTCCGCTGGCTGCGGCGTGCGTCTCCACACCCGCGGGAACGAGCGCGCGGATCTGCCGCCAGGCCTCAAGCTGGGCCGCTGTCTGCGGATTGCCTTCCAGATCTGCCGAGGCGAAGTGCGTGAACACACCCGTGAGGGAAACAGACGGATGGCTGGACAGCGCCTGGATGGCCTCCGCGGTGCCGGCTGTCGGCAGCCCGAGTCGAACCATGCCCGTGTCGATCTGAAGTTGGACGGCAAGCGGCAGTCCACCCTCGAGCACCGCAGTGAGCAGCTCTGGCGTCGAGACGGTCAGCTCCAGGCCGTGGTCGACAAAAGCCTCGAGTTCATCGGGGTGGGGAACGCCGAAAACCAACACACGACCTTTGAGGCCGGCATCCCGGAGCGCCACGGCCTCCGGCAGCGTCGCTACGGCAAAGCGTTCTACACCGGCCTCAACCAGACTTGAGCTCACCGGAATGGCACCGTGCCCATACGCGTTGGCCTTGACGACGGCCATTACCGGACGCCCCGACGCGGTCCGGATCAGGTCCAGATTCCGGCGAATGGCCGCCAGACTGATTTCTGCTCGGGTCGGCGCGCGCATGCTAGAAGACCAGCTGCAGTTGTAGTGTGATCAGGTTCTCTGCTTCCGCCATCAGTTCGCCCCCCTTGAAGCGGCCATAGTCCAGCGTGATGCGCTCGGCATGGTAGGCACCGCCGCGTCGGGCGGACGGACTGAAGCTGAACCCGGCCGAGAAGTATCCGTCGGCATCATCGCTTCCGTTCAGATCCTCCTCAAGGGCCTCGGACCGGACATACACCTCCGCAAAGTCGGTGACGCCGAATGCACCGAACAGGATGATTCCCAGGGATTGCTGGGAGTCCCGCCCGGGCAGGGCCTCGTAGGTAGTCCCGATCAGGTCAGCCTTGAGGCGCAGTCTCCTGCTTGCCGGGTTGGCGCCCAGGTATGCGTGCGCGCCGTATGTCACGTAGGTGCGTCCCTGGTTGGACTGCACGGTGTTGGGTCCCTCGACCGGATTGTATCCGCCGAATACGCCCAACTCCAGTCCGGACGGTGCAGACGGCGTCACCCGGAAGGCGCCGGTCACTGCCAGCCGGGTCTGGCCAAGCCCTCCTGTGGCTGACCCGCCGCTGATGGACTCCCTGAAATTGCCTCGCCGTCGGTCCCAACTCCCGTCCCCATTGTGCAGGAAGACCAGCGCCTCCAGGGCCCCTGACTTCAGGTGTGCATCGATTCCAAAGTCCCGGCCGTCACCACCCACGGTTCCCTGACCCCAGCGCTCGGCCACAGCAGGTCTGTCTACGCCGTCAATCTGGAACATCCCCGTCCGAATGAATGATCGGGGCTGCGCGCTGACCATCCTGCCGGCTCGGATGCGCAGGGTTGAACTCAGGTCATAGTAGACGAAGAAATCCAGGACGTTCGCCGTCCCGCCGGCACCGTCAATCTGGACAAAAGCGCCGGGTCCCTGCGCCAGTTGACCGTCAAATCGCAACCTCGCTCTTCGCACGCCAAAGCCCACCCGTTCCTGCCCGGAGGAGTCGGAGATTCCAGCAGTCGCCCTGAGCTGCACGGCGCCGGAAACGGCTACCGAGCCCGCCGATTGCGCCCGGGCTTTCTCTGGCTGCGCGAAGGTGCAGTACGCCAGAAGGACTATCAGAATGCCGTTGGCCTTGGATCGGTGTGTCACGGGGCGTGCGGTTGGTGAGCGAGACGGATGGTACGGAGGCCCTGGCTTTCGAAGTCTGTGGTTTTTGGGTGAGATCGCGTCCGGTCCGATGGAAGAGTGCCTCCGGTGCGGCAAATTAGGCCCGATGAGCGCCCAACACACACGTTCCTTGACCCGGGCCCTGGTGATGCTGTTCGTAGGCGGATGTCTCGGAC
>JABDJZ010000367.1 GCA_013003255.1 Rhodothermales bacterium | reverse complement strand
GCCGAGGATCAGGCCGACTGCCAGGCGGGCCCCGAGGAGGGTTCGGCGCCGGGCTGGCACCGACACGATCTGGCGCGCTCTTATCGGAGGGAAGAACATTTGGTGGGGCGTACTATTACGGGGAGTCTGCTAAAGAACTGCCTGGAGTCGCCGTGTCCGATAACGCATCACTGCCCTTTGTCGAGCTTTGCGAGGTGGGACCCAGAGACGGGTTTCAGTTTGAAACGACGCCGATCCCGACGGGGTTCAAAGTGGCCTCCATGCAGCGGATGCTCGATGCCGGGCTGAGGCGGATTCAGGCTACGTCCTTCGTTCACCCCGGCCGTGTGCCCCAGATGGCCGATGCCGACTCTGTCCTTGCCGCTCTGCCGCGCGACGAAAGGATCACCGCACTCGCACTGAATCTCCGCGGCGTAGATCGGGCCATAGAGGCGGGCGTGACCACGGTCGACCTCTCGATTGCCCTGAATGAGCAGCATGCAGCCGACAATGCGAATACCACGGTCGAGGCCGGGGTGCGGGCGGCCGAGGAAATGATCAGCCGCGCCCGCGGCGCCGGCCTTCGGGTACAGCTCGGCCTGCAGACCGTCTGGGGCTATGCGTCTCCGGACGACACGCCCCGCGCCCTGATTGAATCCGTGGTGGAGCGCTTTGCCCAGTCGGATCTGGAGTCCCTTTCTCTGGCCGATTCAACCGGGATGGCTTCGCCCAAGTCTATTCGGAGCGTACTGGACTCGGTTGGGGCCAGAGTGGGAGACATCCCCCTGGTGTTGCACCTCCACGATACGCGGGGTCTGGGCCTCGCCAATGTGGTAGCAGCGCTGGAAGCGGGGGTTCGGCGTTTCGACACATCCCTCGGCGGACTCGGTGGCTGTCCATTCATCCCGGGAGCCACGGGTAACGTGGCCACTGAGGATGTCGCCTACCTCTGCGAGCGCATGGGCTACGATACCGGAATCGACATCGTACAGGTGGCTGCCGTTTCGCGCGATGTTGAAGCGCTCGTCGGTCGCCCGCTATCCGGGAAGATGTACCGCCTGGTCGCTCAGGCCTGATCCTGGTATGCCTCGATGGGCGGACACGTGCAGACCAGCGTCCGGTCTCCCTGCGCATCATTGACGCGCCGGACAGACGGCCAGAACTTGTGCTCCCGCGTCCATGGAGCAGGGAATGCTGCCGTCTCCCGGCTGTAGGGATGATCCCAGTCCTCCCGGAGTACCATCGCGGCGGGATGGGGTGCGTTCTTCAGCGGGTTGTCATTCTCGTCAGCAATCCCGAGCTCAACCTCCTGGATCTCGGCCCGGATGGCAATCATGGCATCGCAGAAGCGGTCCAACTCGGCCTTGGACTCGCTCTCGGTGGGCTCAACCATCACCGTCCCGACCACGGGCCATGACATCGTGGGCGCGTGATAGCCGTAGTCCATGAGGCGCTTGGCCACGTCCACTTCCGTGAGAGAGGTCTTCTGCCTCAGATGCCGCAGGTCAAGAATGAATTCGTGCGCCACGCGGCCCGACGCCCCGGTGAACAGCACATCGTAGTGCCCGTCCAGCCGTTTGGCCATGTAGTTGGCGTTCAGGATGGCTACCTGCGAGGAACGGCGCAGACCGGGCTCGCCCAACATCGCGATGTAGGCCCAGGAAATAACCAGGACGCCGGCACTGCCGAACGGTGCAGCGGCCACCGCGCCAATGGCGTCGTCACCACCGGTCGGGATGACCGGGTGACCGGGCATGAAGGGCGCGAGGTGCGGGGCCGCACAGATGGGGCCGATTCCGGGTCCTCCACCGCCGTGCGGGATGGCGAATGTCTTGTGGAGGTTCAGGTGGCAGACATCGGCACCGAAATCGCCCGGACGACACAGTCCCACCTGGGCGTTCATGTTCGCCCCGTCCATGTAGACCTGCCCACCGTGTTCGTGGACGATGTCACAGATCTCCCGGATTCCCTGCTCAAAGACCCCATGCGTGGAGGGGTAGGTGATCATCAGGGCTGCCAGATTTTCGGCGTGCTGCGTTGCTTTGGTGCGCAGGTCTTCGATGTCCACGTTGCCGTGGTCATCGCAGTCCACAACCACCACCTTCATGCCTGCCAGTACGGCGCTGGCAGGGTTGGTTCCGTGCGCTGAACTGGGGATCAGGCACACGTCACGGTGCGCCTGATCGTTCGATGCGTGGAACGCCCGGATGGTCAGGAGCCCGGTGTACTCACCCGCAGCGCCGCTGTTGGGCTGCAGTGAAACGGCCGGGAGGCCGGTAATCTCGCCCAGCCAGGACTCCAGATCCTGGATGATCTGCTGGTAGCCCGGCGTCTGATCGATCGGGACAAAGGGGTGGATGGCGTTCAGGCCTGACCAGGTGATGGGAAGCAGCTCCGCGGTGGCGTTGAGCTTCATCGTACACGATCCGAGCGGGATCATGCTCGTGGTCAGGGAGAGGTCCCTCGAGGACAGGCGCTGCATGTAGCGAAGCATGTCTGTCTCGGAGTGGTGCGAGTTGAAGACCGGGTGCTCCAGGTAGGAGGACTTCCGCGGCATCGCGCCCTCGTAGCCTGACTCGATGTCGGCCATTGCCACCGTCATCGAAGCGCCGTCGCCTGTCAACACCGCGACAAGGTCTGCCAGATCTTCCGCACGCACGGCCTGATCCATGGAAACGCCGATCGAGCCGTCCTCGAAATAGCGCAGGTTGATCTCCTGCGCGAGTGCACGGGTCCGCACGGATGCGGCGTCCAGTCCATCGATGCGCAGCGTATCGAAAAAGTCACTGTGTCTCACCCGTCCACCGCCGTTCTCGACGGCGTGGGCGAGCACCTTTGCCAGATCGTGCACCCGTGACGCGATGGCCTTCAGACCCTTCGGGCCGTGATAGACGGCATACATGCTGGCCGTGACGGCCAACAGCACCTGAGCCGTGCAGATGTTGGAAGTGGCTTTGTCGCGCCGGATGTGCTGCTCGCGGGTCTGCAGCGCCATACGAAGCGCCGGATTTCCATCCGCGTCGATGGTCACACCGATGATGCGTCCCGGCACGGCCCGCTTGAACGTGTCATGCGTGGCGAAGAAGGCGGCATGAGGGCCGCCGTATCCCATGGGTACCCCGAAGCGTTGGCTGGATCCGACAACGACGTCGGCTCCGAACGAGCCCGGTGCTTCGAGAAGCGTCAGGGCAAGGAGGTCGGCGGCAATCACCACGTGCCCACCGCCCGCGTGCACGGCGTCGCAGAAGCCGCGGTAGTCCCGGACCTCCCCATCAGTCGTGGGATACTGGGCCAGGACACCGAAGACGTCCGGGCTCATCTCGAACTTGCTGAAGTCCCCGATCACGATCTCGATGCCCAGAGGCTCGGCCCGTGTAGCGACCACGTCGATGGTCTGTGGGTGACACGCGGCGTCCACAAAGAAGGTGTTGCGCTTGCGGCTCTTTCGGAACAGCATCGCCATGCCTTCCGCGGCCGCCGTGCCCTCATCGAGCAGGGATGCATTGGCGATCTCCAGTCCCGTGAGATCGCTGACCACGGTCTGAAAGTTCAACAGCGCCTCCAGGCGGCCCTGGGCGATTTCGGCCTGATAGGGGGTGTACTGCGTGTACCAGTTGGGATTCTCGAGAATCCCGCGCTGAACGACGGGCGGGGTGACGGTGCCGTAGTACCCCATCCCGATGTAGGAACGGAACTGCCGGTTGGACGCGGCGATTTGGCTGATGTGGGCCAGCAGTTCCTGCTCTGTCAGCGCCCCGGGCAGGTCCAGTGGCTGCTCCAGTCGAATGGCGGGAGGGATGGTCTGGTCGACCAGCTGGTCCAGGGACTCCACGCCGACTTCCGCCAGCATGGCCTGCACATCATCATTCGAAGGACCGATGTGTCGGTCGGAAAAACGGTCGGTGGGAGTTAGGTCGACAGCCATCAGCTCTTCTGGGTATCCCTTGCCGGGCGGTGATTGGAAGTTGGGTGAACCAGCGTTGGGGGTGGTGGAGCCATGCCCGCTGTTCAGTTTTCGTGGAAAGCGCTCCCGGCGGTCCCGTCCACAACGCCGTCGGGTTGCTCGCGGTCGCGCAGAACCTCCAGTGCGGCTTTGGCGGCTCGTTGCTCTGCCTGTTTCTTGCTCTTGCCGCGGCCGACGCCCTCAGGGGTTTCCTGGACCAGAACCTGAACCGAAAACCGCCGGTCATGGCTGGGACCGGTAGCCTCCTGAACCTGATAGACGGGCTGGGGCCATCCCCTGGCCTGGGCGAACTCGAGCAGCAGGCTCTTGTGGTTGTCTTCCCGGAGCATCAGGGCGTCCAGGTCCTGCGGTTCCAGCATGCGCCCCACGATGAAGCGCCGGGCGGCTTCCGGTCCCTGGTCCAGGTAGAGGGCGCCGATGAGCGCTTCGAACGCGTCGGCCATGATGCTGGTAAACTGCTGGGTCTGGCCCTGTTGGCGCAGGTTGTCGGAGACAAGGACGAGCCGGTCCAAGCCCATGGCCACACCGAGACCGGCAAGCGCCTTTCCGTTGACGAGCTTGGCACGCAGGCGGGTCAGGAAGCCCTCTGCCTCGTCCGGGTATTCCAGGAACAGATGTTCGGCGGTGACCGAGCCCAATACGGCATCGCCCAGGAATTCGAGACGCTCATTGGACTCAATGGACGAACCGGGCCTGCCCCGGAGAATGGAGCGGTGGCGCATGGCGTGGACATAGAGACTGATGTCGCCCACCGGCTCCCCGGTGATTTGCGAGATAACGGCGGGGTCCACGTGGGGTGGCACGTGCGTGGTCTCACTACGGCTACCGAACCAGGATCTGAGGCGCGCGAGCAGGCTCATTCACCCACCACGCCGTTGGTCCGAAGGAAGTCGTGGACTGTACGCGCCACGGAGGCACCCAGCGCCGCACTCTCCGTGTCATCGGCGAGGCCTTCGATCAGGATGACCAGCACGTACGGGTCACCTGTTTCGGGAAGCACGGCAGCCGCGTCATGATGAATGGCCGTGATCTGTCCCGTCTTGTGTGCGATGCGCGTGCCTTCCGGCAGACCGGCCGGAATCATCTCGTTGAACCGCTGACGGGCAAGTACGTCCAGCATGGCCATGTCGGCGGACTGGTTCACGGCGTCCCCCTGGAGAAGCGCCGTCAGGAGCATCGCCAGATCCGTAGCCGTTGTGCGGTTGGAGAGCCCCTGCTCGAAAGCCTTCAGGTCCTCGACCCCACGAAGCGTGAGCATCTTCGTGGTCCCCAGGGATTCGCTGGTCTGCTGCACGGCCTCGGCACCCACGAAATCTATGAGCAGGTTGGTGGCCAGGTTGGACGAGACCGTGATCATGCTTTCCACCAGGTCCCGGATGGCCATGCGGCCTCCCAGGCGCTGGTAGATATCGTCATCGGAATCATCTCCGATCGCGTACTCCGACCCGTCCACGATGGAGCGAAAGCGGTTCTCGACCAGCAGTGAGTCATCCAGGCTGAAGGTCCCCTCGTCAGCCTGTCGAAACACCTCGATCATGACCGGGATTTTCATCGTGCTGGCCGCGTGGTAGACCCGGTCGGCATTGCGGTCATAGACCAGACCCCGGTTCGGGACCCGGACGGCGACGGCCACCGTGGCTTCTGCCTCCTGAGCCAGGATGGCATCGATCCGCTGTTCGAGGGGCTCCACGTCAATGGGTGTTGTGCATCCGGAAACCAACAGCCCTCCGAGGATAAAGGCAAAGAGTCGGGCTGGCGACATGAGGGTCCGGGCGGTGGTCCAGGTGGGTGAAGCGCAAAATACGGCGCGGCGCGGGTCCGGGGCTTGACGCTGGTCGATGGTCCTCGCCGTGCGCCGCGACTTGGTGGTCACTGGCCGTGCGACGGCGATCTTAGCCCAACGCGCGGGCCAGCTGGCTGGCCACGGCCCGAACGCTTGGCTCTACGTCACTGAACGAGACCAGTCGAGCGGCCGGACCAGGGAGGCCCCGGTCTCCATCCGGGCTGCCAAGCAGACAGGTGACCGTCGGGGCGGCTTCAATGACTGACGCCGCAAACGCGGCCTGCCAGTCGAGGAGGCCAAACGAATGCCACGCCGCCGGTTTGATCACCATGGCGACGACGGCGGCTCCGGCCTCTCGGGAGCGCTCGAGGATGCGCTCCAGTTGCCGGGGGTCACGCTCCGGGCCAACCTCCTCAAGCTGCAGGCGATTCGAGGCTGCAGAAAGGATGGATGCGGCGTCGGCCCGGGTCGGGTCGGGGTAGTCCGTGTGCGGACGGATCAGCACCAGCGGTACGGTGGTGCGGCCGCGAAGGATGGTCTCAAAATCTCCGGTGAGCCGGAGGGAGGCTTCGGCCACACGCTCGGCGAGGGCGGCCGCAGCGCCAGACTTCGGCTTCGCCCCGGACGCCCCGTTGCTCCGGAATACCGAGCGCTCCTTCATCGCCCAGACCCGCGAGAAAGCGTCCTGGACCAGTCGCTCCTCCAGCGAGCCCGACTCTACGGCCCGCACGATGGCGTCCACCGCCACCGCGGGATGGGAGATGTCCAGCAGGACATCCACTCCGGCCGCGATCAACTCCGGGGCCCTGGCACTGACCTCCCGGCCAGCCGCTCCCATCAGGAGGCTGTCGGACACCACCACGCCCTCGAAACCCAATTCTGTCCTGAGGAGATCCCGCAGGATGGGGGAAGAGAAGGTTGCCGCCCGCCCGCCCGGATCCAGTGCGGGGTAACTCACGTGAGCCGTCATCACGGAGTCGACCCCAGCCTCAATGGCCGCCCGGAATGGGGCCAGTTCGACAGAATCCAGCTCCCCGCGGGACCGCGAAACCGCGGACAGGGCATCGTGCGAGTCGGTGTCGGTGTCGCCGTGGCCGGGGAAATGCTTGGCCGTTGATAGTCCGCCGCCCGCCCGGGCACCGCGAATGAACGCAGTGACATGCCTTGCGCAGGCCTCGGGCGAGGAGCCGAATGCGCGGGTGGAAATGATGGGGTTGACCGGGTTCGAGTGCACATCAGCCACCGGCGCGAACAGCCAGTGGACCCCGCAGGTCACGGCCTCCCGTGCGGTCCAGCGGGCGGCCTCGAACACCGCCTCCTCATCCAGGGACAGGTCCGCCTCGCCGAACGCCATGGCATGTGGAAAAACAGTAGCCCCATGCAACTGCTGGCCGGCACCGCGCTCGAGGTCCGACGAGAACAGCAGCGGAATCTCGGAGCATTCCTGAAGTCGAGCCAGCGCTGGGGGGCTTTCGAGCCTGGATCCGCGGAAGAGTACAAAGCCCCCAACCGGTATCTGCTTTAGCAGTGCCGCCGCGCGATCGGTGTCATCGGCAACGGATACGGGCGGCGGCATGTTGGACCCCAGCCGCGGCATCAAGAGCTGTGCCGCCCGGTCGCGCAGTTGCTCAGGCGCCTTCGGCATTTGGATCCTCGTACAAATGGTGAGCGCGGACGTAGTCCAGGACCGCGGTGTCGAGAAGGCCTGCCAGGGCGGCTCCACCGGCCACACGCGCACGAATCATGGTAGACGAGACGGCGATTGTCGGCGCGTCAAGGAAGGTAACCCCTGCCGCATCGCTGTCGATCGACGTATTTGCTCCTCTCGGGTAAACCACCACTTCGGCCAGGCTCCGAATCTCTTCAGGCGCTCTCCAACGCTCAAAGGAGTCCCAACTGTCAGTTCCGATGAGGAGATGGAGCGTCCAGTCGGGATGCTCTGTCTTCAGCGCCCGCAGGGTATCCACGGTGTAGGATGGCGGTTGACGCCGAGTCTCCAGGTCCGAGACCGAGAACGCCGGGTGATTGGCCGCCGCCAGGCTGGTCATCGCCAACCGGTGGTGTGCGGAGGCCTGTCCGTAGGGCTCCTTGAGAGGCGATTGAAGCGCCGGGATCCAGATCAGGCGATCAAGCCCGAGTGCCTCGACAGCCTGTTCCGCAATGACGCGGTGGCCCAGGTGCGGCGGGTTAAACGTTCCTCCGAAGACTCCGACACGCATGGGATCTGGCAGAATGGATCACCGAACTACGATGCGCTCTCCAGATTCTCCAGTCGCTGGGCCGCTCCGCGGTAGACTTCTTCAGCGTCCTTGATCAGGGGGCTCTCGGGAAAGATCTGTATCAACCGGTCGTAGACCTCGATCGCGGACCGCAGGCGCTCCGGCCGACGCGCGGGAATGCTCTGGTCTGCAAAAGCCACGTAGGCGCGGGCGGCCTCAACCAGTGCATCGTCCGCAAATTCGGTGTCGTAGTAATCGTCGAACACGGACTCGAAGGTGAGCGCAGCGGCCTCGGTGTAGCCGCGGAGCAGGTATTGTTTGCCCGCTTCAAGGCGTTTGCGAGCAAGCTTGCCCCGCAATTCCTGAATACGCTCCTGTCCCTCGAAGAACAGGGGGTGATTGGGGTAGCGGGTCATGAACAGCTCGAACTGCGTGATGGCACGCTCGGTGTCGGTCTGATCCAACTCGAACCGAGGGGAGCGGTCGAAGTAGGTCATGGCCAGCTCGTAGGCCGCGTCGGGGACACGGGGGTCGGCCCGATAGATCTGCGTGAACCGGGTAAACTCGTTGGCGGCCAGGAGGAACTCCTTGTTCGCCCGGTAGGCGCGCGCCAGATTCAACTGCGCATCCGCCGCCCACTCGTGGGTTCGTCCAAAGTCGAATACCCCCTGGAAGTACTCGGCCGCGCGCTCGTAGTCGCCGGCCTCCATCCGCTCGACGCCCTTGTTGAACGCGTCCTCGGGCCCGTCATAATTGAGCCTGCCCGAACCGGCACAGCCGGCGAGCAGGACGAGGGTAAGCGCGGGGATGATTCGTTTGATCATCGGTATCAAACCACGGATTCCAGGTGTGGACTCGCTAAACGAAGGGCCCAGACCGATTAGTATGGCGCCGCAGACGTGCGGCAGCAAAGTCGAACCCGGCAGGCTGAGATTCAGTTCCGTGCGGCGACGGCGCGTGGCCTACGTCCTGCGACGGACCAGGGCGCCAGATTGACGGACCAGGAGACGCTCTTTCGCGCGCCCCACCTCTACCGCATCAGCGAGAGTTGTCCGTCCCGGTATCGGTGGTAGAACATCTGGCGGTTGACTTGCTCACCGCCGAAGTAGACGCGTACACCGAGACCCTGGAACGGAGCAGCACTCAGGAGCCGTGCGCGGACCTCCTGCGGGTCGGACGACGTCAGGTGCTCGGACAGGTAGGTGCCCAGATCATAGCCCACGACGCCCAGCCGGCCCGGACTGACCCCTGACAAGTTTCGGAAACGGCGCGTGAACGCCTGCGCCCGATCCGTCGACCGGTCGAAGAAATAGTCGTTGGAGTAGGTCACCATGAACCGGGATGCATCTTCACGCAGAGGCAGGTCGTGCCACTCCGAGTTTCCCAGTACGCGCAGGCTGCGCTGCTCGTCCGGCGTGAGGAGATTCCGGAGGCCTCCGAGGAATCCACCGGCCAGCTGATCCGAGGCCGCGCCCGCAAGAGGAGCGTAAAGCCCGCTGACCGCACGCAGCGAATCAGCGGAAAGATGATTCTCAATGTTCAG
Source organism: Rhodothermales bacterium (assembly GCA_013003255.1). Taxonomy (GTDB): domain Bacteria; phylum Bacteroidota; class Rhodothermia; order Rhodothermales; family UBA10348; genus JABDJZ01. The sequence continues at coordinate 25,023 of JABDJZ010000367.1, read as the reverse complement.
CCAGGCACGGGGGCCCGGAAGCACCTCGGCAAAGCGAACCCTGGCGCCGAGGCTTTCGGCTTCCTGAGCGAATGCAGCGCCCATCAGGCGGGAAATGCCGTTGGCTTCGCCCTCTGTCACCACGCCGAGGTCGCGCAGGCGCAGCCCGTTGACGGCGAAACGGGCCATAAGCCTTCCGCGCATCTGGATGGACGGGTTGGCCTGGAATGCCAGCGTCCGCTCGTCGGTGACCTGCTCATCGGTGGCGAGGGGGGCGATAAAGACCACTTCGAGTTCCTCGGCCAGCGCTGCGGCCACCGTGGCCTGGTCGCTGAACAAGGCACCGAACACCGTGGCGGAGCCGGCATCCACCGCGCTGCGAAGCGCGCCGTCTGCGCCCATCTGACCGATATCGCGGAACACCATCCGAATAGGCCGCGCCCCGGGCATGCCGTTGTGGGCATCGACCGCCAGTCGAAGCCCGTTGAAAAGCTCCTGGCTGGCCGACGCCTCGTCCGGGTTGAGCGAAAGAATGATACCGAGGTCAATCGGGGCATTGGCCGTGGCCTCCAGGGCATTGGCGGCCAGTCGGCGGGCCCGTCGCGCGTCAGTTACGAAGCGGCTGGAGGCAAACCGTTCTTCAAACCGACTCAGGGTCTGGACGGCTTCCTGAAAAGCGCCCGCCCGATACAGGGCCTTGCCTTCCATGAGGGCAGCCGCCGTGGTCATGGAGTGGAGGTCGAAGCCCTCCGCGACGCGGGAAAACTGAGCGGCCGCCTCGGCATACTCTCCCGCATCGAATGAGGTCAGTGCCTCGTCAAACAGTGTCTGTGCCTGGGCGTTGTCTGGCACGGAGGTCTGCCGGGCGGAGGCCGGGAGCGCCGCCACCGTCACCAGAAGCATCAGCAGCGCCGCCATCTTGGCCACGCGACAACGGGTTCTATGTGCGCGTCCCGTCATTCCCACTCGATGGTCGCCGGTGGCTTGGAACTGATGTCGTAGACGCAGCGGTTGATCCCGCGGATTTCGTTGACGATGCGGTTGGAGACGTGCCCCAGGAAATCATGCGGCAGGTGGGCCCAATCGGCCGTCATGCCGTCGACACTGGTCACGGCGCGGATTCCGCACACGTTCTCGTAGGTCCGCTCATCGCCCATCACCCCAACGGTACGCACCGGGAGTAGCACTGCAAAGGCTTGCCACACCTCGTCATAGAGGTTCCACTTGCGCAGTTCCTCAATGAAGATGGCGTCGGCCAGTTGGAGGACCCTGACCTCTTCGCGCGTGATCGGACCCAGGATCCTGATGCCAAGACCCGGCCCCGGGAAGGGATGCCTCCCGATGATGGACTGGGGTACCTCAAGCAGCCGGCCGATGGACCGAACCTCGTCCTTGAAGAGCTCCCGAAACGGCTCGAGAATCTCGAAGTCCATCTCGTCGGGCAGTCCGCCGACGTTGTGATGGGATTTGATGGTGGCCGAGGGACCCTTGAACGAGACGCTCTCGATCACGTCGGGGTAGAGCGTTCCCTGAGCCAGGTATCGGGGCTTGATGCCAATCCGGTTGACCACGGAGTCGGTGGCGTCATCGAATACCTCGACGAACGTGTTGCCGATAATGTGGCGCTTCTCTTCGGGATCGGTGACACCGGCAAGCCGGTCCAGAAATAGATCCGAGGCATCCACCGCCTCAAGCCGGATGTGGTAGTGGTCGCGGAACGTCTCCTGGACCTGCTCCCACTCGCCGAGCCGAAGCAGCCCGTTGTTCACGAAAATGCAGGTCAGCTGGCCTCCGATGGCCCGGTGCAGCAAAACCGCCGCCACTGACGAGTCTACGCCACCTGACAGACCGAGGATGACGTGGTCGTCTCCCACCAGATCCCGGATCTCCTGCGTCTTCTCGTCGATGAACGAGGCCGCGGACCAGTCGCCCGAGCACCCGCAGATGCCGTGGGTGAAGTTGCGAATGACAGTCTTGCCCTCGGGCGTATGAACCACCTCCGGGTGGAACTGGACGCCGTAGTGAGGCAGCCCTTCAACCTTGATGGCCGCGATCGGCGCGTTGTCTGTCTTTGCGATGACCTTGAAGCCCTCCGGAAGGCGAGTCAGGTGGTCACCGTGGCTCATCCAGACCGTCGTGTCCGCAGGGAGACCCTCCAGGAGCCCGGCTGGATCAAGCACATCCAGCGCCGCCCGGCCAAACTCGCGACGGTCAGCCTTGGCGACGCTGCCTCCCGATACGTGTGCCATGGCCTGGAGGCCGTAGCAGATTCCCAGCACGGGAATCCGGCCCGAGGGGCCTTCGAGACTCAGAATGGCCGGGTCCAGTGGCGGGGCACCCTCGTCATAAACTGAGGAAGGACCGCCCGACAGGATGATGCCTACCGGATCCAGGGCGGCGATCTCGGCGGTTGGGGTCGTACACGGGAATATCTCCGAGTAGACTCCCGATTCGCGGACGCGTCGCGCGATGAGTTGCGTGTACTGGGACCCGAAGTCCAGAATGACGATCCGCTGGTGCATAGGTCAGCCGGTCATTTCAGCGTAGGCCTCGGCCGTGAGCAGATCATCCAGTTCGGAAGCTTCCGAAAGGTCGATCCGGATCATCCAGCCTTCGCCGTAGGGATCATCGTTGACCAGTTCGGGGCTGCCTTCCAGCGCCTCGTTGAATTCGGCCACGGTGCCGCTAACGGGCATGAACAGTTCGGAAACCGTCTTGACCGCCTCCACCGTCCCGAACACATCATCTTTGCCCACGTCATCGCCCACCGTGTCGATGTCCACGTAGACAATGTCTCCCAGTTCATTCTGGGCAAAGTCTGTGATGCCCACTGTGGCGCTCGAGCCGTCTTCTGAGACGCGCACCCACTCGTGGTCCTTGGTGTAGCGGAGTTCCGCGGGGAAGTTCATGTCGATCAGGCAGGTTTCAGTTCGAACGTCTCAAGGAACCGGGTATCAAAATCGCCGGCCCGAAACTTGGGATCACGAAGAAGTTGGGCGTGGAAGGGGATCGTGGTCTTCACCCCTTCGATCACAAACTCGTCCAGCGCGCGGAGCGCCTTGTTGATGGCCAATTCGCGCGTCTTTCCCCGCACGATGAGCTTGGCAATCATGGAATCGTAGTTGGGCGGGATGAGATAACCACTGTATACGTGGGTATCCACGCGGACGCCGTGGCCTCCCGGTGGATGGAACGTGGTGATCTTCCCGGGCGAAGGGGAGAAGTTCCGGAACGGATCCTCCGCGTTGATCCGACACTCGATGGCGTGTCCATCCAGCGGAGGCGGTTCAGAAATGATGGGCTCACCCATCGCAACCCGGATCTGGTACTGGATCAGGTCGCAGTCCGTCACTTCTTCGGTGACCGGATGCTCCACCTGGATCCGCGTGTTCATCTCCATGAAGTAGAAATTCCGGTCAGCGTCGACCAGGAATTCCACCGTACCGGCCCCCTCATAGTTCACGGCCTCGGAGCCCTTGATGGCCGCCTCGCCCATGCGCTCTCGCAGGTCCTCATCCACGATGGGGCTGGGGGACTCTTCGAGCAGTTTCTGGTGGCGGCGCTGGATGGAGCACTCGCGCTCACCGAAGTGTATGACTTTGCCCTTGCCGTCACCGAGAACCTGGATCTCGACGTGCCGGGGCGCCGTCACAAACTTCTCGATGTAGACCTCGCCGTTGCCGAACGCGGCTTCGGCCTCATTGGAGGCCATGGTGAAAGCGGCCTCGAAGTCCTCGGCAGCCGGGACCATGCGCATGCCCTTGCCACCGCCGCCAGCACTGGCTTTGACGATGACCGGGTAGCCGATGCCGTCGGCGATCTTCTTGGCTTCCTTGAGGTCAGCAACCACGCCGTCGGATCCCGGAACCACGGGCACGCCCGCTGCCCGCATCGTGTCCTTGGCCAGGCTCTTGTCCCCCATCATGCGGATGGTCTCCGGGGAGGGCCCGATGAACTTGATCTCGTGATCCTCGCAAATGGCGCTGAAGTCCGCGTTCTCGGCCAGGAACCCGTAGCCCGGGTGAATGGCATCGGCTCCGGTGACCTCGGCGGCAGCCAGGATCCGGTCGAAGCGCAGGTAGCTGTCGCGACTGGCCGGAGGACCGATGCATACAGCCTCATCCGCGAATCGGACGTGCAAGGAGTCGCGGTCTGCCGTGGAATACACGGCCACCGTTTGGATCCCCATTTCGTGGCAGGTCCTGATGATGCGAAGGGCGATCTCGCCCCGGTTCGCGATCAGAACCTTCTTGATCTCTCTACGCATGCAGGACCGTTTGGTCAGCTGGGATCAATACGAAACAGCGGCTGATCGAATTCAACCGGCTGGGCGTTCTCGACGAGAATCTCGGTGATGGTGCCGCTGACTTCGCACTCCACCTCGTTCATCAGTTTCATCGCCTCGATGATGCACAGAATGTCGCCCGGTTTGACGCGGTCTCCAACATTCACATAGTTGTCCGAGTCCGGCGAGGGCGCCCTGTAGAAGGTGCCGACAATTGGCGAGCAGATGTCTTCGCCGGATGGAACTGGCTCGGCCGGTGCAGGCGCCGGGGCGGGTGCCGCCGGAGCAGCCGGGGCGACCGGCGCCATGGCCGGTGCTGCAGGCATCGCTGGTGCGGCCTGCATGGGATAGCCGTAGGGAAACGGAGACGGAGCCTGCTGCATCGTGACGGTGGGCGCGGACTTCCGGACGACGAGTTTGAAGTCGTCGTCGTGGATTTCGACCTCGGCCACGCCACTGTCTGAGACAACCTGCAGGAGCTCCCTGATGCGTTCTATATCCATCTGAGGTGGGGTTTGGCGATCAGCCGGTGGAGACGCGCGTGACGTAGTCACCCTTGTCCGTGCTAACCTTGATCGTATCGCCTTCGTTGATGAACAGAGGCACGTTGACAACGGCGCCGCTCTCAAGCGTGGCCGGCTTGGTGGCACCCGTAGCCGTGTCTCCTTTGAGACCGGGGTCGGTCTGGGTGACCACCAGTTCCACGCTGTTCGGAATTTCGGTGGTCAGGGGCTTCTCGGTCTCGGCATGGAAAAGGATCTCCAGTGTGCCCCCTTCCTTGATGAACTCGCGGCCCTGGATGCTTTCTGCCGGGAGCGAGATCTGCTCGTACGTCTCCAGGTTCATGAAGTGGAGGCCGAGATCGTCCTCGTAGAGGTACTGGTAGGTCCGCCGCTCGATGCGCGCGGTTTCCACCTTCTCGCCGGCGCGGAACGTGTTGTCCACGATCTTGCCGGACTTGACGTTCTTCAGCTTGGAGCGGACAAATGCCCCGCCCTTGCCTGGCTTCACGTGCATGAACTCGATGATGGACCACAGGTCCCCATTCCAGATCAGGGTAAGCCCATTGCGGAAGTCGCTTGTAGAAGGCATTCAGTCGTAGAGTCGTTTCGAGCAAAGACCCCCAAGGTAGCCGTCTTGGGCCGATTCAGTCAATTGAGGCGGGGGCCTCAGCGTCTGAATTCCCGGACAAGAGCGTCTATCTCAGCGTCACTCAAGCCAGCGTCCGATTCGCCCTTCGAAGTGGCGGCGGATGCTTTGCTGCCGGCGGATGACTTGCTGCCGGCGGGACCGGAGAGCGGCGCAGCGGAGGTGGAGTGCACCGGATTGCCGGCCCGGTCCCGGAGGCGTGATTCGATCTCGTCAATCCACGATGAGGCGGGCCCTGACTTTGTCGCGCGGGCTGGACTTGCCAGGTTGGTCGGGGCTCCGGCCTTGCCGCCGGCTCCCCCCGAAGAGCTCGCTTTGCCGCGCTTCACGCCAGACACCGGCTCCGAGGAGCGGCCACGACTGGTAACCGGGTTGGTTTCGAAGGCCACCCGCTTGATGTTGAGCAGGTGCAGGGGAGAGATGTTGTCGCTGGTGATTGAGCCACCCACGGTCCCGGGGCCAAGCGTCATGGCCGGGAACAGGCGGTTTGTATACCCCACCGATCCGAGGGCGGATACGGAATTGACCACGATGCGCATCGCGGGCTTCTGAAGGGCGAATGCCTCAATGATTCGCTCATTGCCGGCGTGAAGGGCCAGCGTGTGTCCCATCCCCCCATAGGCCAGGATTTCCATGCACCGCTCACATCCGGCTTCCCAGCCGTCCGCCGTGTAGAGGGTCATGATGGGTGAGAGGGTCTCGCGGGACAGCGGATCAGCCGCGCCGACCTTGGTGGCTTCCGCAATGAGCGCGCGCGTTCCCCGGGGTACCTTGAAACCGGCCATGTCGGCGATGGCCTCGGGTGACTTGCCGACCTGCTCAATGTTCAGTGCCCCATTCACGACGACCGCTGCCTCCAGCATTGGGCGCTCCCTCTCTGTGACCAGGTACGCGCCGGCTGCTTTAAGCCCCTGCAGGAGGGCCTCGCGGACAGGCAGGTCACAGACAATACTGCGTTCGGTCGAGCACAGCGTTCCCCAGTCAAAGCTGGCTCCGTGCACCAGGTCTCGCGCAGCCTTTGACACATCAGCGCTGCGATCCACATAGACAGGTACGTTCCCGGATCCTACGCCATAGGCGGGTTTCCCTTTCGAGTAGGCCGCTTTCACCATGGCTGTCCCCCCGGTGGCCAGGATCAGATCCACTTCGGGATCCTCCAACAACGCCTGTGTACCGGCCAGGCTTACCTCGGTCATGCATCCAAACAGCCCTTTCGGCGCCCCGGCCCGATACGCGGCCTCCGCGACCACAGACAGGGCGTCGGCCGTACAGTTGCGCGCCCGAGGGTGGGGACTCATCACCACCGCACAGCGTGCCTTGGCCGCGATGATGGCTTTATACATGGCCGTGGAGGTGGGATTGGTCGACGGAATCAGCGCGGCCACGACACCCATCGGGCTGGCCACCTCCCAGATCGTGTCGCCCTCAAGCTTTCGAATGATCCCGACCGTGCGCATTCCTTCCATGCGCTCATGGAGGGTCTGGGTAGCAAAGAGGTTCTTCTCCTTTTTGCTTTCCGGCTTTCCGAACCCGGTCTCCTGATGTGCGAGGCGCCCAAGCCGATCCGCCTGGGATGCGCCGGCCCGGACCATGGCCGTCACGATCCGGTCCACGGCCTCCTGGTCCAGTTTCTTGGCCAGGTGTTGGGCGGCCCGTGCCTCTCGAAGAAGCTCCCGTGCCTGCTGGATGGATCGCAGATCAGAGTCCATGTCCGAAATATGATAGGCGGGCTCCGGCGGCGCAAGAGGCCGAGGGCACCCATTTCACCCGGGGCAATGACACAAATCGGACAAAAATGCGCGTACTCTCCGAGGTACAGGCTGCAAAAGGCGAGCAGCACTGTGTAGACCGATGTACCCACCCACGCGCCCTCATCCATCATGCGACTTGCAGGTCGCGGTATTGACGAATATACCCTGGCGGCCTATCTGGCCGGCAGGCTTTCGCCGAGCCGCAGAAAAGACGTCGCCGATTTCCTTCGATCCGATGAGGATGCCCGGGAGATCCTTTCAGCCGCAAACCAGCTACTGGAGTCGGAGGGCGACGGCCAGTCCTCGAGCAGACCGCCCCTGACCTCAGTCTCCCTGCCGCCCCGGCGGAGACCGCTGCTGACGCAGAGTGCCCGACTGGGGGTCATACTATGGACCACCGTCATTCTGGTCTGCCTCACGGCGTTCCTGACCACGGTGGTGGTTGCGTACCGGGCCGGCGTGGACCGCGGGCTTACCGAAGTCGTGGGCGGCTCTGCCGAAACGTCCCGCATGATAACAATGAGTGGGCCGCTGGGGACGCTGGACTGGCATGACGTAGGCGGTGCCAGCAGCTACCGACTGGTGATCTGGGATGACGAGACGGCCTCGGTGGTTGGCCGGGTGGACTCAGACGTGCCCAGCCTGGACATGACTGGAATCGCGGGCTTCCTGGACGAGAGCCCCCACCGCATCTGGTTCGACGCATTCGATGAGGAGGGGCGGCTCCTGGAGCGATCCCGCTCGGTGCTGCTCAGACAGTAGCCTGACGCCCGACCCAAAGTATCAGGGACTCCCAAAACGAGCGCGCGCCGCTCCTGAGGGGCAGGAGCGACGCACGGAGGAGTCTCTGGAGAGGGGGGTGTTGCCGGCGTGCCTAGCCGTCGTTGGCGTCGATGCCGATCCGACCGGTATGGCGGGCATTGCGGCCGTACATGGGCCACTTACCCCGGGCGAGCCCGGCCGAGGCCGTGTTGAGCCCGAACAGGTGGCCGTTCCGACCCGCAATCAGGAGTTGCCCTGAGCGGTTGATGGTGACCGGCCCATCGGAAAGCGTACTGAGCGGGTACTCCCAGTAAGGCGTTCCGTTGGTGTTGATGGCCATGACCGTTCGTCCGGCGACGAAGTGGATGACGCCATTGGTATCGATCGCCGGCATTCCAACATCGTCTGCGACGAACTTGTAGCGGAGGCGCGGCGTGAGCGCATCGGCGGTCTCATTGAAGGAGAAGAGACCCGTCTCGGTGCCCACGTAGATGGTACCGCTCTCGTCAATGATGGGACCGGAGACGCGGGAGCCACCAACCGCGTAGTGCCAGAGGCGGGACCCGTCAAAGCCACTGTAGGCGTAGAGGCAGCCGTCATCCGCCATCACGTAGATGAGTGCCTCGGTAGAGCTTCTGATCTCACCTGTGGGCAGTTCAACGGTAAGCTGGATCTCGGCAAGTGCCATCGGAGCCCGGGCGGTACCACCCCCACAGACGCCGGAACCGCGAATCTGGGACTGCCAGAGGAGCGTGCCCATCCGGTCATAGCCGGAGAGCCGTCCCTGGGAATCGGCCACGATTACGGTGTGGTCACGGGTGATGACCGGCGCTTCCACAATGGACCCGTCAACAACCTTGACCGGGTTCGTCCATGCTGACAGGCCGTTGAAGGAGTTGACGGCGTGCAGATTGCCGAAGGTGTCACCGAAGTACAGGACGCCATCGACTCCCATCGCTGGGGATGAGCGGAGCGGAGCGGCGCTGTTGTAGGGGACGGCCCAGAGGTCGTTGCCGTCCGAGGTAAAGCCCCAGAGGCGGCCATCCTCACTCGTTACGAAGACGTCTTCGTTGTTGCCGACTACCGGAGTGGAGCGGATGGGACCCTTGGTTTCGCGCTCCCAGCGGAGCTCACCGGTGTTGTCGAAGGCATACAGGGTGTTGTTGGAGGAGCCCACATAGATGTCGTCGTTGAAACCGACGGCCACGGACCCCTTGATTTCGCCCGCAAGGCCGGTGCCGCGGAATGCCAGGGTGCCGGCGCCAGTGGACGTGCCTCCTCCCTCTTCGTCGTTGCCACCCACGATCACTGAGATGGGTCCGTTCAGGCGAAAGACCTCATCACCGCTGTAGGCCTTGATCTCGATCACATGGCTGCCGCCGGAGAACTGGGAGGTGTCCCAGTCGAAGGCATAGGCATCGCCGCCCACGGAAGTCGAGGTGCTGTAGAAGGGGATGCCATCTACGATGAGGTCCACGCGCGAGACCGGAGGCTGTCCGGCTCCACGCTGCGCCAACACCCGAACCGTCCCGGATACGGCCTGGCCGTCTTCCGGCTCGAGGATCTGCATCACGGGGCCGTCTCCGGCGCTGATGTTCTCCACCTCAATGGTGATCGGCGCGGAAATGCCACGGGCCTGGTACCGGTCAAACGCAACCGCCTCAAGGCGGTGAAGGCCGTCGGCAAGCTCAAACGTGTTCAGACGCAGCGCATAACGCCCGCCATCCCACTCAGCTTCGCCCACGCGCAGTCCGTCCAACTGGACATTGACAAAGGAGATGTAGTTGTCATCTCCCAGGGCCTCCGCGTTGACGGCGACAATGGCGTTGGCGCCAGTGAGTCGCGCGCCCTCAAAGGGACGGTCCAACTGCACGCTCGGGGCGCGTTCGTCGAACGCCTCTCCGAAGATGTCGCATCCCGAAAGAAGGACGGAGAGAAAGAGAATGCACGTGAGCCCGATTCGGCGGGACGCGGTATTCATACTGAGAAGAGTGCTGCGCTTCATGGCAAGTGTTGGATTCGTATCCGACATGGGTCGAATGTCAAGTTGATCCGGGTAGGCCGCGGTGCGGTCGAGAATCATGTCATCAAGGTTCGGGCCAATCTCACGCCGAGTGGTCCAAAGCTTCGATTTAGGCCTGAAATGGCCGTTTTCGATGAGCGGCAAGCGCCGAATGGGACGAGGTTCGCTCAATGTGAGACCGAGAGTGAATCAGGATGACAGGGATGTGGAGACCGCTTCAGTGGCCCCGGTGACACCCCTTTACAAGCTTCCTGCCGTTCTCCGGATGAGATCCCGCATCGGCTGATTGTGTGCTGCCGCTCTTCCGGTCCAGCCTCGGTCAGAGGTCCCGGTGCGGGCATTCTTGGGTCTTCTGAGGCTTGAGGAACTGGATTTCCCGCCGATCCAACCCATTGCGCGTCGGCTCCAAAACCCGGACCGGCGTGTCGATACCGATCTCAAACAGGGATTGGACTAACAGGAATCAAGGCAATGAGAAACGCGAAACCAGTCGAAACAGCCTGTTTTGGGCGTTCTGGGGGAGTTGAGGGAATCTCGGCATACCGTTTGATAAAGCGGATACCGGCTCCCAGCTCCATCGAACTCTCTGCCTGCTCATTATGAAAGACACGCCAGCAAGCATGTCCGCTTTCGCCGCAATGCTCCCTTCCGGCATCGATCCGCTCGATGAGGAATGGGGTGGTCTCTACAAAGGTGGGGCCTACCTCACCTTCGGACGCGCGGCTACCGGCCGCGGACTCCTGACGTTGCGCTACGCCCAGACCGGTGTCCAGGGCGGGGAGCGCTGCCTTTTCATTGCTTCGGATCGCCCCAAGGACCTGGTCATTCAGGCCGCGTCCATTGGATTTGATCTGAAGCAGGCGCAGCAGGATGGCCTGATTCGCCTGATGCGGATTCCCCCGATGATGAATCCCCAGGCGATGGGTGATGACTCCGTGGCGAAGGCCCTGTGGGATCTGGTGACCATCATTCGCAAGCAGCGGCCGGATCGCCTGGTGATCAACGACTTCATGCCGTTTGTCATGTTCAGGTCATTCGACCGGTTCCGGATGGAGTTCATCCGCATGCTGGAGCAGATCGATTCGCTGGACACCACGGTCGTGGTTGCGCTGCCGGAGCCGGCCAACCCCCAGTCCCGCCGCGTGATTGACTTCATGGCCGGACAGATGACCGGAGCCATTCACATTGAGGCCGCTGATGAGGAGATGACGAGCACGGAGCGCCGTCTGACCCTCATCCCGCACATTGGGCAAATCAAGCGCCAGGTGGTTCGTCATTGGGACCTTGCCGACATCGTCCAGACGCCGGGACAGACACCCGTGATTACGGAGACCGCCCGTCAGACCGCCCCGGCCGCTCCCAAGCCCCCCCAATTCCCCCATGTCGCCCCGGATGTCACGGGAGCGGAGACCGCCGCGCCAAAGGTGGAGAAGGAAGACGCATTTGAGCGCTACTCGAACCGTGGCGCCTTCGGCAAGAGACTCCAGGAGTTCTTCGCTGACCGCGAGGACGGAGCGAATCCGTTTCTCCTGCTGGCCATGCGCATGGACCAGACCTCGGAGTCCGGTCCGGTGGACTTTGAATTCATTATCGACCTGGTAGCGGATAGCCTCCGTCCCCAGGATGACATGCTGATCAGCGCCATTAACGAGCGGCTTGTCGTGCTGCTCGCTGACAGCAAGCCCGAGGAAGCGCAAGGCTTCTTCGCACGACTCAAAAACCGACTCCGCGCAGACGCGCCCCAGCAGGCAGATCACCTGCTGCACGCCGTCTCTGCGATCGTCGTCCCCGACGGCCGCCCATTCCAAAGTGCAGACGAGTTTCTCACTTATGCGATGGACGAGGCTTAATCCCGACCAAACGTCATGACCTCATACAGGTACCTATTTGCCAGTCTGGTCGCCGCGATTCTCGTGGCGACCACGCCTGTTTCTCTAAACGCCCAGGATGTTGCGGCCCAGGCGAGAGCGGAAACTGCCATTGAGCAGGGTCGCTACGATGAGGCCTTGACCATCCTGAACGGCGTCATTCAGCCGGGCACCCTGGACACCCGTGCCCTGCTGCTGCGGGCACAGGCTCAGCGCCTGTTGGGCAATGAAGACGCCGCGGAAGCGGACTACCGGACGGTCCTGGAGATCGATCCCGCCAATAGTGAGGCTCTGGAGGGACTACAGGCCATTCGAGGGAATCGTTCGCCGAACACCGGAAATCTGGGGAGCCTCCGACGACTGGTTGAGGCCAACCCGGACAACCTCTCCTTTCAGATCCGCTATGCGGACGCCCTGTTCGACGCGCAGTACTACCGGGAGGCTGCCGAGCAGTACAGCATCTATCTGGATCAGACCCAGGGCACACCGGACATCGTCCAGCGCTACCTGATCGCGATCGCCAACTACCAGGGCGACAACGCGCTTGGTGAGTCGGTGGCCACCGAGTACGTGGAGATCTACACGACTGACGATGACCTGTGGATGCGCCTCGGCTTCTTTCGACTGTGGCAGGGTAACTATGCCGGCGCGCTTGAGGCCTGCGAACAGTCTCTACTGCTCAACCCGGGCAACAAGGAAGCGCAGGACTGCCAGTTGCAGGCCCGCAATCCCGATGTGATTGCCCGCTCCTCCACCTTCCCGATTGACGTGGCGTTCCGCGAGGTTCGCGCCAATCCGAATGATGACGCTCGCCGCTACCAACTCATCGACCTGCTCATCCAGGCCGAGCGCTACTTCGAGGCCCGGCAGCAGTTGGACCTCATGGCGGATCGTCGCGGAGCCGAGACAGAATGGAAGAGTCGCGACCGTGCAGTTACACGCGGCCTGACGGCGACACCGCAGCAGTTGTCCACCTTCCCGATCGACGTGAAGACGCGGGAATTGATGGCCAATCCCAGCAAGGACGAGACTCGTTTTGAGCTGGTCGACCTGCTGATCGGCGATGATCGCTACTTCGAGGCCCGTCAGAATCTGGAATACCTGCGTACCCGCCACGGCGATTCCGACCGCTGGCAGACCCGCTGGACCTCGGTTTCCACTCAGCTGGCACGCCTGGATGACGGCGGTCGGTCCCGTCTCTCGACCTATCCCATTGATGTCCTGACCCGGGAGCTGATGGCCAGCCCCAATCAGGACGCCAAGCGCTTCGAATTGGTGGGCCTCCTACTGGAGAACCGCCGCTACTTCGAGGCCAAGCAGAATCTGGACTACCTCGCGCCGCGGCACCGCCGGACCAACCAGTGGAGACGCTACAACCAGCGCGCTCAGGCCGGCCTGCGCTCCGTGGAGCGCCGCGGTCCCGTTCAGCCGGCACCGGAATTCATTGTGGATCGCCTGTATCGCGAACTGCGCTCCACGCCGGGTGATGACGAGAAGCGCTTCAGCCTCGTAGACCAGTTGATCAAGTATGACCGGTATGCGGAGGCCTGGGATCAGCTCCGAATTCTCGAGGATCGGCACGGCGATGGCCGTCGCTGGCTCACCGCCTTCGTCAGGGTGGATGACGGACTCGTCCGTGCCGGAACGCCCATTTTTGCCATTGACCGCCTGACCTATCGGCTGGCCTTTGACCCGAGCGACACCAGCACGCGATTCGCCCTGGTGGATGAGCTCGCCGAAGCCGGTCGTGTTCAGGAAGCATTGGATGTCCTGACGGACGCACGCTACGGCGATCCGGGCAACCCCGGGTACCAGAACCGTCTGCGCACCATCGCCGAGATGCGTCTGGCCGTGGCCGAGCGCCGCGTGATGGAGCTTGAGGACATCCTGGTGGCCAATCCCGGCAACCGCGAAGCCCTCCGTGAGATTGCAACGCACTACCTGGTGCTGGGCCGTGACGAGGACGCCTTCGAGACCTACGCCGAATTGCTCAGCGTCGAGCCCGGCAATGATGCACTCCGGGGCGATTTCGCGGAGGCACTTCAGTCCCGCGGCTACTACGAGCAGGCTCTGCAGCAGGCCGACTACCTGCTGGATCGCCAGCCGGACAACACAGGGTTCCAGCGCCTCTTCGTCCTGGCTTCCATTTCGATGGGTGATCTGGACCAGTTGGGCGAAGCCTATGTCGACAACCTGATGGGGACCGTCGGTCAGACCGATCCAGAACTTCTGCTGGTACTGGCCGAGTACCGTCTCCTCCGGGGTGATGTGGAGGCCGCCGACAACTACGTCCGTACGGCGGACGCCCTGAACGACTCCCGATTTGACACCCGCATCTCGACCGTGGCCCAGCTGGTGGCCCGCGAGCGGATTCGAACCGCCGAGGCGGATCGCATTGAGGTACTGAACAACGCGCGTCGTTTGGCGGCGGCACGCCAGTTCAATCAGGCCATCGCTGCGTACGAAGACTACTTCGAGGCCCAGGGCCGCCGCTCCCGTTCGGAGCTGAAGGAGCTGGCGCAGGTCCATTCGGCCGCTGCCGACTACGTGGCCGCACTTTCGATTCTCAACGCGCTGCAGCAGCAGGCCTGGGAGTACGACGTGGCCAAGGAGATCGCGCGCAACCAGTACTACCGCGAGGACTACTCCGGTGCACTTCGCACCCTCGAGGATCTCGCTACGCGCAACCCGCGTGACTACGAGGTTCGCTTCCTTCAGGCGGATGCCTACCGGGAGTTGGGTCTCTTTACGCAGGCCGAGGCCGTCTATGCGGATGCGCAGGCCCTGGCTGATGCCTCTGAAACCGTTGAGGAGCGCTCCGCTGCCCTCGACCTCAGCATGCGCCAGAGTCTGGCGCAGAGCGGCGAGTGGCAGGGGCTGGACTTTGCCGGCATCATCGTGCCCGTGGCCGAGGCCGTCCTGGCCCGCGGTGGCGGCACGCGTTATGACCGCTGGGCACAGGGCATGCAGACGCACGTGACCATCCCGTGGGGATACGGCACCGTGTTCATGGCCGGCGTGAACTCGCACTTCATTGAGGGTACCCGCCAACTCATTCCAGGATCTGCCGAGACCCGCGGACGCGTCAACCAGGTCTTCGCGGCCGGATACCGCGACCTGACGCCTCCCGAGATGCAGTACAACCACGCGGCCTACACGAATCGCCTCTCCGGCGAGGTAGGGATTTACGACTACGAAGGTGGCCGTACCGTTGGATTCGGTGGCATCCGCTACTGGAGGCAGGATCCGGGTGTGTATCGCGGATCCGTTGGCCTGCGGGTAGGCGAAGGCTCCATTGATCTCTGGTCACCGGCCGGCGGCGAGTACAACCTCCGCCTGACGCAGCTGAACTTCCAGGGCTTCGTGCCAAGCGTGATGCCGGACTCGACCCTTCGTCTGCACGGAAACGTGTCCTTCAACGTGGTCCGTGACAACTTCGGCACCCCGGGTACGGCGAACGACACCAACTTCGGTACGAACATCCTGCTCGAGGCGTCCTATCGCGTCGTCCCGAACACGTGGCTGGGCATCACCTATTACCAGATCGACTACCGGTCCCGGACCGATCTGTACTTCTCGCCCCGCAATTACTCCTCGTACGACCTCTTCCTGGAGTACGAGAAGAACATCCCGTTCCAGTCCTACATCCGGCTTCGCGGAGCCATGGGCATCGTGGCACGCTCCTCCGGGTTCGTCTCACGACGCGTGGAGATGGACTGGATCAAGCGCCTGGCCGCTAACTGGTCATTCAACATGTCCGGTTCGCTGGGTCAGTCCACCCGATCCCTGGGATCCGGGGCAACAAGCTTCATCGACAGCTACAACACATTCACGTTGTCTGCAGCGCTTTCCTGGACCCTATAGGGTGGTCCTGGCAGCCAAACTGGTATAACGATGGCCGACGAAACGAAAACTGACAATCAGCCTGCATCTGCGCCCCCGGCCCAGAGAGAGGAATCTCTGAGCCGCACGCAGTTCCAGCCCGTTCGCCGCTCTGATGAGGGGATGGTCGGGCCGCGCGAGGACCAAGCGGTCATCGTCAGGCGCATTGTCATCTACGGATTCCTCTCACTGATCCTGTTCGGGATCATCTGGTTCTTCATGGAGGATCCGGGTGGATACCTGACGCGATGGACCAATGAGCCGGTGTCGCTCTCCTGGAGCGGGCTGATCGTGTACTCCTCGATCGTCGCGCTGGTGCTGTTCCTGGTGATTCTGCTGTTCCGGTACCTGAGCCTGATGAACATGGCGTACCTGAACACCACGAAACACACCATAGAGGAGGGGCATGACCCCAACTTCCTCCCGCCGGTGTCGATCATCGTGCCGGCGTTCAATGAGGGCAAACTTCTACAGTCCACCGTGGCCTCCCTGCTCGAGATGGACTACCCGCAGTACGAAATACTCCTGGTGGACGACGGGTCCACGGACGATACCCGCGGCGTTGCCCGTGAACTCGTGGGCATCTACCGGCAGGGCGCCGTGGAAGTCCGCCTGGTGGAGAAGCCAAATGGCGGCAAGGCTACGGCCCTGAACGCGGGCATCCAGGTGTCGCGCCACGACTACGTCCTCAACGTGGATGGCGACTCGCAGCTGTCCCCGGACACCCTCAGAAAGACCATCCGGCACTTCGTGGATCCCCGGCTCGGCGCTATCGCCGGCAATGTCAAGGTGCTCAACCGCGACAACGTGTGGACCACACTGCAGGCGCTGGAATACGTGGAAGGCCTCAATATGGCCCGCTCCGCGCAGTCCATCGTTAAGCTGGTCAACATCATTCCCGGTCCGCTGGGTCTCTTCCGCAAGCAGGCCATCGTGGACGCGGGCTGGTACAGCTCCGACACGTTTGCTGAGGACGCGGACATCACGCTCAAGATCATCCGTGCCGGCTGGCGCGTGGAGTACGAGCCGGATGCCAAGTCCTATACGGAGGCACCGGATTCCATCGTGGATCTGCTGAAGCAGCGGTACCGCTGGACGCGCGGCATCATTCAGGCCGTGCGCAAGCACAAGGATCTCTTCTTCAATCCGACCATCAACTTCGGTGGAACGATTGTGATGTGGTCGATGGCCTTCGAGGCCCTCATCTGGCCCATCATGAACATCTTCGCGAACGCCTACTTCATTTTCATCGCGCTCGTGTTCGACATGAGCTATTACCTGGTCTACTGGTGGCTCAGTCTCACCATTCTGGACCTGATAGCCGCGCTGTACTGCGTGGCCGTGGAGAAGGAAGAAGCGCGCCTTGTCTTCTACTCACTCTTCTACCGGCTCTTCTTCATCCTCATCGTTGACGTCTGTAAGACGTTCGCCACCATCGAGGAATTCCTCGGCATTGGTATGACGTGGGGCAAGCTGGAGCGCATCGGAAGTGGGTCCAAACAATAGAGATCATCGATCTCATTTTGATTCCAGTTGCAGAATGAGACTGCAAATCGAAGACAAAACCCTCAAAACGGCTCAAAAAGGGCCATCGCCGATTTGGGCACAGTGCTTGATGATTGTTCAGGCGAATTGAAACCTAAGTGCGCCACCACGGCGCGACCATCATGGAACTAGTCCCGATTCTCTCGACAATCATCCTTGTAGGAACGATTGCCACGTTCATTCTGGCAGTGGCCGCCTACATCCTTTACAAGATTCGTGAGGGCAAGGCCCGGACGACGCAGCAGCACACCGGTTACCTCCAGCAGGAGCCCCACGTGTTGGTTGCTCCTCAAGGCCAGCAGCCCATGATCCAGCAGACGGCTCCCGCTTCTGCGTCGATGTACCAGCCGGCCCCTGGCCAGCAGGCACAGCGTCAGCAGCTGCAGGCCCCGCAGCAGGGTCAGAATCCCAACTCGCTCTTCTGGGAGTACACCGACGAAGGCTTTGTGCCGGTGAACCCGCAGCAGGAGCAGGTCCAGCAGCAGCAGGCTCAGCAGGCCCCGCCTCAGCAGCAGCAGCAGTCCCAGCAGGACGAAGGCTACGCCTGGCTGTAGGTCCAACCTCTCCGTAATCCACCTCCACCCCGACCACCGAAACGATGGCACTGCCTCGACTCGAAAGGATCAACACGCTCTGGTTTGTGACGCTCGGCGTCACGGCTCTCGCCGCCGCGATCCTGGTGTACATCCTCCTGCTGGAGTCCGCCCTGGGCGCCTTCAGCATCCGGGATGCCTCACCGATGGCGATCGGCGAAACGGCCAACCCCAGTGTGGCGCTCCTGCAGAGTGACTACACGAAGCGGGTCCATCGTGAGCTGAACCTCCGCGACACCACGACCACGTGGGTTGACGAGACCCTGCTCAGCTGGCGCGAGTTTCTCATCGAGAAAGAACGCCAGATCTCGTTCCGTGACATCAGTGACACGGATCTGGAACAGGGCTCCCTCGAGGACTACGACGTGCTGATTTTGCCCTCCGTAAGGGCCATGTCGGACGTTCAGATCCAGCGGGTCAAGGAGTTCATGCAGGACGGTGGAAGTGTGTTGGCCACGTGGACCCCGGGCGTGTATCGTCCCGACGGATCCTGGCGCGGTTGGAGCTTTGTGGAAGAGGCTTTCGGTGTGGAATTCCAGGGCTTTGTCGAGCGTGGCGTAGGTAACTACCGCGTCTACACCGACACCTTCCCCGGGTACACGCCACCTGGCATCTACCTGCCCGAGTATCTCGCAGAAAACGAGAGTTCCGATCCCTTTGATGGGACTAGTTCCCGGGACTTTCTTTTCCGCGAGACCCAGCGGACCGAGGCCAGAGCCGCGGACTTCCCGCCGCTCCGTACCTACGAGTGGAACGACACCCTGGGCACCAACCCGCCGACCCGCGACTACGCTCGTGCCGAGATCGTTCGCGCACCGCTTCGCAATACGGCCGGTGAGCGCTCGATGACGGACGCCGTCAAAGTCACGTACTTCACGTGGATTGGCGGGGACCCCACGGCACAGATTCCGTATCCGCGGACCAACGCCGGTGTCCGTCGCTTTACGCTTCGGGGCAACACGCCCATGACGGCCAACGTGCCGTCGGGATACCGAGTCAAGATCCAGGTCTACAATCCGGGTGTGAAGGTCCGCGTTACCGAACCCGAGCGGACGCAGTCCGGCGGCTTCTGGTACGACTTTGCCACGGATGACCTCGTGAGCACCGATGCCGTGGAAAACACCACCGGCATGGCCTACGGCAACTACGGCAAGGGACGCTTTGTGTACCTCGGCTTCCAGCGCAACGCCATGGGCGTTGGTCCGGAAGACCGTGAGGACTGGCGCCAGCTCGGCAAGCTGTTCGCCAACATGATGAACTACCTCCGCCGCAAACCGGTGATCTGGGTGCACGACTGGCCCTATCCCTATACCGCCGGCGGCATGATCACCGGCGTGGCAGAAGACAATGTCGATGCCCTGGGATCTGCAGTTGACGTCCTCGAGGCCGAGAACTTCCCGGGCACATGGTTTGTCCAGCCGGAGAACTCGCAGGGGCTGAGCTCGCTGGTCTCCCGGATGTATGATGTTGGTGACGTGGGCGTGTACGACACCCTGCGGACTCGCAGCGACGGATCCACGTCAACCCAGGCACAGCGCCTGCAGCGTATGCGCAGCACCCTCGAAGGGCTCGTGGGCGGCCGTCCCATCCGCGGATACCGCTCCACCGAGCGCGGCATGCTCAGCAACGAGACCATGGGCGGACTGGTGGACGCCGGCGTCTACACCTACTTCCTGCCCGACTCCATCGGTCGGCGCACCACCCCCAAGCTGATGGGTGAACCCTTCGAGTCACTAACTCGAATCGGTGTCACCACACGGAGCGACAAGGACATTCTGGGTGGCGATGCCACTATCTCCATGGACCTGGCCTCCAGCCTGATCCAGGACGGCATTCGACGCGCAGAGTACGAAGGTGGCTTGTTCAACCTGATCTACTCGGGTGATCTGCTCGGGCAGAATCCCGCGGTGATCCGCGGCGTGGCCCGCACCCTCAAGTCTGGCAACTTCTGGAACGCCTCCGGCGACGAGATGGCACACTGGTGGAGGCTTCACCAGGGTCTGAACGCCGACGTGGAGCAGCGTGGACCGAGCCGAATCTTTGTCCGCGTCTCAAATGACAACGGCAACATCGCGGAAAACGCCTCGATCAGTATTGCCCTCGGGCGCCCTGTCGAGTCGGTGAATATCCGTCCGGAGCTCATCAACATCTTCAAGGTGTTCGGCGAAGGGGAGGACATCCCGCCCTACGAACTCCACGAGAACGGCACTGTCCTGGTGATGCCCATCAATGAGCTCAAGCCGCAGCAGTACCGGATCTTCCACATTGACCTGATTGGTCCGGAAACCGATCCGTTCCGCATCGACCGCTAAGAACATGAACGAGATCAAACATAGCGTGCGACTCCTGGCTCTAGCCCTCGTGTTTGCCCTGGGGCTGCCCCTGTCCGCAGGCGCGCAGGCCGTGGACGCCACCCTGACCCTGGCCAAGCCCTCCCCGGGCGTGAGCCACACGGTGGGCGGACTGTGGGACAGCGATGAGCCGCGCGTGGCGCTCATGGTCTCCGACCAGGCCCGTGGCCTCTCGACCCTTGAGACTTCCCGTGTCCGGGATGCCGTCTACTACTGGGAGGTGTTCCTCCTCGGACTTCAGGTCCCCTACATGACGGTCAGCGACTCGGAGGTAGCCAAGGACCTGAGCCACAAGGACTATGACCTGCTGATCATGCCCTCCTCCGATGCCCTCTCGGGACGGCAGCGGAAATCAATCCTTCGCTTCGTGGATCGCGGCGGCTCCGTAATTGCTACCGGATCGATGGGACGCTACGACGAGCGTGGCCGTGATGCGGACAACTCCTTCTTTGCCGAGCTGGTGGGTGCCGAACTCGTAACCCGCATTCCGGATCAGCCATTTGGACTGCTTCACAGCGTCGACGCGGCAACGCCGGTCGGCCAGGGCGTCCCGCCGGGTTTTCGACTCAATCTTGCGGCCATTCCGCAGCTGACGGCTGCCCGTCCAGTCACTGGAATGGCCCTGGGCACCCCGTATTCCTACAGCGGTCGCGATGACCGTCTGATGGCGGACCTGACCCTGATGATGTTCAACAGGGTTGGGGACGGCGCTGTACTCTGGACGCGCTTCGGTCCGCAGGACGTGTCCCGTGAGCGCACTCATCAAGCCGCGTATCAGCGCATGATGGCCAACGCCATGGCGCACCTTACCGGAGCCCGGAGCGTTTCCGTTCGCCCCTGGCCGGAACTGGCGCGATCTGCCGTGGCAGTGGCAGCCCTGCCCACGGTCGGTATGGCTCCGCTCAGCTACATGTCCGGATGGGAAGAATTCCTCAGTCTTCTTCAGACCCACCGGGTCCCGGCAACCTTCTTCGTCACAACGGACGAGGCTCTCGGATTTCCGGATCTCGTAGCCACGATGGGCCAACTGGGTGAAGTGGCCATCGCAGCCGAATCAGACAACGTATTGCTTGGACAGCCTCTTGAGGTACAGGCCGGAAGGATTGCCCGCGCCAGCGGCTCGCTGGGTGGCACCCAGGTGGGACTCTATCCGCCGGGTGGCTACCACGACGGCAACACGCTGCGTGCGGCGGTCGAGGGCGGGTACAACTACGTCTTGCTGCCCAACGGCCAAAGCCTGGCTCCTACCGCGGTGCGCTGGTGGGAGGACGTGGACTACCGCGCCCTTCAGGCTTCCGCCACCGAGCAGGTCGATCTTGCATTCCTTCGCTCCCGTCGTCGCCAGGCCCGTGAGCCTCAGCGCGAGGCGGTAGCTCCGAACCCGGCGATTCTGATGCCGCTGGATCCAGGGGTGACCGACTTCGTGACCCGGTTCCACGAGGTGGAGCGTGCCGGTGGTGTCTACATCCTTCCTTTCCATCCCGAATCCGAGCGCGCTGGATCAGCCAGGACCGGCGAACTCCGCGAGGTCATCGGGCTCGCTCAGGAGCGCGGCACCTGGATGGCCACAGTAAACGAAGTGCTTCGCTGGTGGACGCTCCGCAACGCCGTCTCCGTGGATGTCGTGGAGTCCGAGGGCGATCGCTTCTCGATCGAACTGAACAACCAGAGCCGGGAGGCTGTCTCCGGACTGACGCTCGAACTGAGTCTGGGCGATGTCGGCTTCGATTCTCTTGAAGGCGATCTGACCGGTGACCTGGTTGCCGGCGACATCGAGGGGACCTACCTGCTCGTCCTTGACCGTGTACCAACCGGAACAAGCCGCGTGACACTGAACCTGTTCTAACCAAGTTTTAGCCGCCTGCGAGGCGGCATCGAATACACGTCCCTCGCAACCGGGACGTGTGCGTCGGGGAGAGGCGTCCTGTAGTTCTTAGAGCTGCAGGACGTCTCATTTTTTGGGGGTTTCGGGCAGAGGCCTCACGGGCGCGCAGCCCGGGCCGCGCCGCCTGGCGGCCCCACCGCGCGGGCGCAGCAGAACTACCGGACCGACCGCCCCCGCTTGAGCACGTCCATCAGGTCCGACACGCCCACCGGCCCGTGCCGGTAGAGCAATCCCTCTCCATGCGTAGCCCCAATCCGGTAGCCCAACGCCACAGCACGTGACTCGATGAACTTCAGGAATCCGGGGTTGGAGATGAAGGTCTCCGGCTCATCTTCGCCGGGGGTGTAGTCCGGTGAGTGGAACTGGGACGAATAGGCCAGAAGCGCCCTGGTCCGCTGCTCCCATACCTCGCCCACATCCACCACGAAGTCGGGGATGAAGTCGATGGACTGCATGTAGTGGAGCACATGGCTGGGGCGCCACGGCTCCTGATCCTGTCCGAACTCCTGGGACGTAATCTTGACCAGACCGGCCTGGAAGATGGCGTCGGCCACCAGTTGGGCTCCTGCCGGGTGATCCGGGTGCCGGCAGTCCGGCGCACCGATGAGCACGATATGCGGCCGGTACTTCCGAATCGCGCGGGCCACGCGCCAGCGGTTCTCGACGGTATTCGCGATGTCGCCGTCCGGGAATCCCAGGTTCTCGCGGGCGTGCACACCCAGGATGCGCGCGGCATCGGCCGCTTCCTTGGCCCTGAGGTCCACGGACCCGCGCGATCCCAACTCGCCGCGGGTGAGATCCACGATGCCTACCCGGTACCCCTGTTTCACCAGCAGCGCCACCGTCCCGCCTACACACAGCTCCACGTCATCCGGATGGGCACCGAATGCCAGGACATCGAGCGGTTCGACGGTAATCGGCGCGGCCATCAGTTCGCTACGAAGTTGACGATGCGTCCGGGCACGTAGATCTCGCGCCGCATGGTCTTGCCCTCGATGTGACGGGCCACGTTTTCGTCGGCCCGCGCCTGGTCGAGAATGGCGTCCTTGGACGCATCCGAAGGCACCTGGATGTTGGCGCGGAGCTTTCCGTTTACCTGGACGGCAATCGGCATGGTGTCTTCCACCAGCAGGGACTCGTCGGCTTCCGGCCAGGCCTCGTAGGCCAGCGATTCGGCGTGTCCCATCCGGCTCCACAACTCCTCGGCCACGTGGGGCGCAAGCGGGGAAAGGAGGAGCACGAAGGGTTCCGCAACCGAGCGGGGCACCTCGTCCAGGGGCACCAGCAGGGAGACGAACTCGATGAGCGCCGCAATCGCCGTGTTGAACCGCATCCCCTCCAGGTCATCGGTAACCTTGGCGATGGTCTTGTGGAGCGCCCGCGTCAATGCTTCCGGCGACTCCGCGTCAGAGATTCGAATCCGGTCTGCAGCCTCCTCATCGCTCCCGGTAAACACCCGCCACACGCGACGGATGAAGCGGTTCACGCCCACGATGTCGCGGGTATTCCAGGGTTTGGAGGCATCCAGCGGGCCGAGGTACATCTCGTACAGCCGGAGGGTATCGCATCCGAATCGCTCGTTGATCTCGTCCGGGGACACGGCGTTCTTCAGGCTCTTGCCCATCTTGCCGTACTCCTGAGTGACCGGCTCTCCCTGATAGAAGAAGGACCGGTCCGGCTTGTCCTGGACTTCCGCGGCCGGCCGACCGTCCTGGTCGACCACATCGTCGGCCGCAACGGCAATGCCGCGGGCATCCCGGTAGGCGAAGGCCTGGATGTAGCCCTGATTGAAGAGCCGGCCGAAGGGCTCCGGCGTCGAGACGTGCCCGAGGTCGTAGAGCACCTTGTGCCAGAAGCGGGCATACAGCAGGTGAAGCACCGCGTGCTCGACGCCGCCCACGTACAGGTCGACCCCGTGGTCGCCCATCCAGTACTTCTCCAGCGCGGGATCGACGAAGTCTGAGCCGTTCGTGTTGTCGATGAAGCGCAGGTAATACCAGCAGGAGCCGGCCCACTGGGGCATGGTGTTCAGCTCGCGCTCATAACGCACCCCGTCCATCTCGATGAATCGCCAGTCCTCGGGGGCACGGCCCAGGGGGGGCGTCGGGGGGGCATCCGGGTCATCCGATGCCGAGGGCCGGAAGTCATCCATCGGCGGGAGCTCAACGGGCAGCTGATCCTCGGGTACGGCCCGAATGGTGCCGTCGGGTCCGTGCAGAATGGGGAAGGGCTCGCCCCAGTAGCGCTGTCTGCTGAACAGCCAGTCCCGCAGCTTGTAGGTAATGGCCCGCCGCCTGTGACCGTGCTCTTCGAGCCAGTCGATCATTCGGGTCTTGGCATCCTCGATGTGCAGCCCATCCAGGAAACCACTGTTGATGGCCGGGCCCTGGCCCGTGTAGGCCTTGCCCTCGAAGTCCGCGGGCGGCTGTACGGTGCGGACAATGGGCAGGTCAAATACCTCGGCGAACTCCCAGTCGCGCGTGTCCTGACCGGGAACGGCCATGATGGCACCGGTGCCGTAACCCATCAGGACGTAGTCGGCGATCCAGACAGGAATGCGCTCCCCGTTGACCGGGTTGATGGCGAAGCCGCCGGTGAAGACTCCGGTCTTGGTCTTGGAATCGATCATCCGATCGCGATCGGACTGCCTGGCAGCCTTCTGGCGATAGGAGGCCACGGCTTCGGCCTGCGCCGGCGTACTTATGGCGTCTACCAGGGGGTGTTCGGGCGCGAGCACCATGTAGGTGGCACCGAACAGCGTGTCCGGGCGCGTGGTAAACACCTCGATGGTGTCTTCCGAGTCAACGACCGGGAACGTGACGTGGGCCCCTTCGCTGCGACCCACCCAGTTCCGCTGCATCAGCTTGACCGGCTCCGGCCAGTCCACGAGATCCAGGTCCCGCTCCAGACGGTCTCCGTAGGCCGTGATGCGCAGCATCCACTGCTTCAG
>JABDJZ010000184.1 GCA_013003255.1 Rhodothermales bacterium | reverse complement strand
GGCCGACCCTTGCCACGGTACCGAGGCCAATCAGCGCGGGCCGAAGCGCCAGACTCGCCAGGACTCGCACACCGTTCGCTGCTGCATACTCTATGCCCCCGCGAGGCGCCAGGTGTCCCTTTGAGGCCGATAGGTCCGCCAACACGGTCCACCTGACCGCGTGAAACGCCGCGCCGACAGTCATCTCGGACGCCGAAATGCGCGCTCCCCACGAACCCAGGGAGTGGCCGCGGACGAAGCCCAGCTCGGGGCTGAAGGTGGTGAGGCTGCTGAAGCCGGATGGTGCGACGTGGCTGGCGTTCAGCCTCGCGCCCAGTCGCCACGACCTGAAAGCGCTCGAACCGTCGAGTTGCAGTGTCCATTCGCGATAGCCGTCGAACCCCAGATAGCGCAGTCCGGCCCCGGCGGAGGCCAATCGTGCCCCCACGCTGGAGGTCGTCAACTCCGGCACGCCGTATTCCCGAGCGATGCCCATCGACAATCGGCTCTCGCGGCGGGATGCCGGGTTTGATGGAGACATCGCGATGAGGCGGCCGACGCCAGCGCCTGAGAGAGCGACGCTGCTGGGCGAAAGGTCCGGCTGGGCATGCGCGGCAGGCACGAGGCTACCACTGAGCAACAGCAGCAAACCTGCGAGAAGGCGAGAGCGTCGGATCATACATCTGGAGGGGTCCCAGCCGGAAACCGCAACGGATCGCTCCTGTAGGATCCACCAGTTGCAGCCAACCCCGCTCTCCATGCGCGCCGTTTTCGTCCTCATTCTGGCGGTCCTGTGGACCCTGCCTGCCTCGGCTCAGGAGTTGAACTGCTCCGTGACGGTCAACTACTCCAACCTGGCCGGATCGGACTATACGTACCTCGATGAGCTGCGCGAGCGGGTCACCGAATACATGAATGACCGGCGCTGGACGGATGACCGGTTTGAGGAGATGGAGCGCATCGACTGCACCATGTCCATCGTGATGCTGGAGGCCGTGTCTCTAACCAGCTTCCGCGCGCGACTGATCGTGGCCTCCAGACGCCCCATCTACGGGACGGCGCAGCAATCGACGCTCGTCCAGTTTTCGGACGAGGACTGGCGCTTCGACTATCCCCAGGGTACGCCCCTGACATGGGAGCCTGACCGCTACCACCCGCTCACGTCCATGATGAACTTCTACGCGTGGACGCTGATTGGCTTCGATTACGACTCGTTCTCGGAGTTTGGTGGGACGCCGCACTTCGAGCGCGCTCGCCGGGTGGCCGAGTTGGCGCAGTCTTCCGGTGCGGTTGGTTGGCAGTCGCTTGGGGGGGACCGCAGCAAGGGCGAGTTGATTTCCCAGGTTCTGGACCAGCGCTATCGAGACCTGAGGAGTGCGTACTTCGAGTACCACTATAACGGCCTGGACCGTTTTGTGACGGCCACGGATCGCGCCAGAGCCTCCATCCTGGCCACCTTGCAGGACCTGACCCCGCTGTATACCGGTGCGTCCCGAGGCTACTTCCTGGACCAGTTCTTCGCGACCAAATACCAGGAACTGGCGGCCATTTTCAAGGGGTCCAACGTGGCGAGCCAGGCCTTTGATGTGCTGCAGGAGATGGATCCGAGTCACTTGAGTGACTATACGCAGATGATGCAGTAGGGTTGGGTGGTCCTGCGGAGCGGGGCCCTTGGACATGTCTGAATCGAGTTTCCGGGCGATGTCCGAATTGTGACAATGGCGGTCCGGATTCGATAGAACCGTCGTCCGAATAGGACTGATCGGACAGATCGCGGCTCAATTCAGACACCTGTCCGAATTCCGGCTTCCGTGTCCGTTCTGGTTCAGGGTAGGGCCTCGCGAACGCGGCGAGGTCTTTCTGCGAGGCTGCGACTGCGCCACGTGCCAAGTGAACCCCTGAATCCGGAATCTCATGCGTCTCGATAAGCTGCTACTGGGAGGCTTTCTCTTCGGTCTACTATTCGTCCTCTCCACGCCGGGGGACGCGCGGGCACAGCCGTGCACGACTCCTGCGGCCACAAGTGGCCTCACTGCAAACGCTGGTGTTGCGGAGGGTGCCGCACGCGGCACGTTCTGGACCGCGGATTGCAGCGGTACTGTTGAATCGGTGACCTTCGTGATCGCAACAGCCACACCTTTCGTCGAAGTCCTGCTCTTCGAGGGGAGACCCGGCACATCAATGACGCAGCTCGCGACCAGCGGTTCGGTTGTTTCGGCTCTGGGTGCCAACACGGTGCCATTCCTGGCGCCGCCATCGATTTCGACGGGCTCCGAGTACACCATGGTGGTCCGAAACGCCGAGGGCGCGGCGATAAACATTCAACAAACCACGGGCGTGGCAAATGGCGTCAATTGCGAGGAATTCGCGCCAGAAGCGAGCAATTTCGGGTGTGTCGAACCCGGCGACAACACCGTCAATTTCGACATTGCCCTCGGCACCCCGGAAATCACCGTATCAGACAATGACGATACCACTATCGTGGCTGGATCCACCGAGGCGACCATCGAGACCAGCACCCTCTTCGAGGCGATCGAGGTAGGATCCAGCGCGTCCGCCTCGTTCCGGATTGACAATGCGGGTTTGGAGACCCTGACCATCACCGGTCTGTCCCCGGGATTGGGTGAGGCCAGCGACTTCAGCGTGTCCGGGCTTGCGCTGCCTGCGGACGTAGCCGCAGGCCAATCGACCACGTTCGCCGTTGAGTTCGCTCCCACCGATGGTGGACTGAGGACGGACTTCATCCAGATTAGCAGCAACGCGGAAAACGCGGGGGCATTCACCTTCGCGGTGCAGGGCACCGGACTCATGGATTTCGGCGACTACAGCGGAGCCGCCGCACCACTCAAGGGCGCAAATTCGTCCGTGACAGGTGCTCGTCACGTCCCAACGGGCCCTGTGCTGGGCGCAGCGCGTGATGCCGAAGCAGGATTTGAGTCGAACGGGCTCGAACCGGACCCGGGCCAATCCAAGTTCGCCGGCACCGCAAGCACCCTGACTGCCTCTGCGGACGATTTCGATGGCGAGATTGATGACGAGGACGGCGTGATCTTCCCGTTCTATGACATGTCGGAGGCCATAGAGCAGGTCAAGACGTCGAACACCCCGCACCTGGCGGCCATCCTGCCCTCTGGTTCTACCATCGGTCTCACGGTTGAACTGTCTGACGCGCCGAGTGCCTACCTCAACGTTTGGCTGGATTGGTTCGGGGAGTCCGGCACCTTGCCAAACTTCGTATTTGAGGGTGCGGAGGAACTGCTTGTGGAGAATCTGCCGATTTTGGAGGGCTCCAATACCGTGACGATTGATGTCCCGGTCTTCAATACCCAGGCGGCGGGCAAAATGGCTGCCAGTCTCGAGTCCGCGATGCGCTTCCGCGTTACCAGCCAACCCATGGAAGAGCCATCCGCCTCGACCTTTGCCTCTGATGGAGAAGTGGAGGACCACCCCGTTCTCCTCTCAAGCGACCCGGTCCCAGTTACATCCTCGGGTCTGGGATCCGGCTCCGTTTCCATCAACAGCGACGGCCAGATCGTGCAAACCAACGCGGCAGGGCAGGTAACTGCCGTGCTCGACCCCAACTCAGTCTCAACAATCACGATCACGGGCGACAACTCGGACGAGACCATCACCCTCGATGAGGACCTGCTGAACCTGGGAATCACCGTCAACGTCAATCTGGGCGGTGGCTTCGACACCCTGGTCATCAACAAGACCGACGGGACCACACAGACCATTACCCACACCTTCGACAACGCAACCGACGGTTCATTTTCCACCGACATGGGCGGCACGGTCAACTACACCGGTGTTGATCCCATCACGGACAATCTGGATGTAGCCGATCGCGTGTTCACGTTCACGGGCGTGGGAAGCGAGACCATCGTCCTGTCCCCGGATGGTGACGGTGCCTTGGGCAACGGCATGTCATTCATCGACTCGGACTTCGCTGAGGAGGTCAGCTTTGCCAATCCCACGAACTCGCTAACCATCAACGTGGGAACGGGCGACAACACTGTTGTGATCGGTGCGCTGGACACGGCGCTGGACCCGGGCTTCACAGGGATTACCGTCAACGGCGGTGCGGATCCCGACCGTTTCACGGTAACGCCCTCGAGCTACCCGATCACGGTGGATGGAGCCGC
>JABDJZ010000294.1 GCA_013003255.1 Rhodothermales bacterium | reverse complement strand
TGCCTGAATACCATGCGCCGGGACAAGCGTCAGGTGGGTTTTGGCGAGGGCCTCGAGAACATTCCGGCGGATGCCACGCCAGTCTCCCGGATGGAGAAGTCAGAGCGCATTGCCCTGGTGAGTGAAGCACTACTGCGCCTGAAACCTGAGTATCGTGAGGTACTCATCCTTCGCGAGTATCAGAATCTTTCCTACGACGAGATCGCTGCCGTCACCCGGTCAACCGTCAGTGCGGTCAAGTCCCGACTGTTCAAATCCCGCCGCAAGCTGGCGTCCCTATTGAGTCCAACCATAGCGGATGAGCCTCGCGCAGCGCAGGTCAAGTCCGGCGTGAGGGCGAAAGCATGAAGCATTCCCACTGCATCGCACCCGCCGTGGAACAGCCCCTCATTGAGGAGCGGCTTCACGGATACCTGGATGGCGAGTTGGACCTGGATTCTCAGGGCCCGCTCTTCGGCCACCTTTCCGAATGTGCGTCCTGCCGATCCAGCATGGACGCTGTCCTGGCCTTCAGACGGGTGGCTCGGGAGGAATACATCGCCGTACCCCAAGCGGCCGACGAGGCCTTCTTCGATCGATTGGCTGATCTAAAGGAGCGCTCCGAACGGGTTGACCGGGCCGGTGATCGAGAGCCTCTTTGGCAGGCCCGGCGCTCCGTCAGCCTGGGCACGACAGTCCTGATGGCAGCGTGCCTGTTCATTTTGGGGCTCTACCTGCCCCGAGTCTCGGCCACCGAGTCAACCTTTGGGGTCGTGGGTGAACAGGAGATGGTGGATCTGGATGCACCTCTGTTCGGGGTCATGAATACGGTCTATGTGATCACCCCGGGTGTAACGGTTGAGAGCGCGCGGCTGGTGGATGGGCCGTAGTCACGCGCCTGCGCGGATTCACCGTGAACGCGCCCGTCCGGTGCGTTGAAGCGGTATTTTCGGGGTTCATCAAGAACATCCCCCGTCCGACATGTCCAACGTCCGGGTGCGCTTTGCGCCCAGTCCCACCGGCTACCTCCACATCGGCGGCCTCCGCACGGCTCTGTACAACTACCTGCTTGCCCGGCAGACCGGCGGTGCGTTCATCCTCCGGATAGAAGACACGGATCGTTCCAGGTTTGTCGAGGACGCTGAAGCAGACATTCTCGGTGCGCTTGCCTGGGCGGGTCTTGAGGTCGATGAGGGACCCCACGTCGGAGGCGATGTCGGTCCATACAGGCAATCGGAACGCTCCGATCTGTACGCGAAGCACGCGGCCGACCTGATCAAGTCAGGCGCGGCCTACCATGCCTTCGACACCCCCGAAGACCTGGATGCCATGCGGGAGCGTCTCAAATCTCCGGAGAACCCGACCCCGCGCTATGACTGCCACACCCGGGGCGACATGCGGAACAGCCTGACGCTGTCGCCGGACGAGGTCCAGCAGCTGCTGGATGCCGGGACGCCCCACGTCATCCGGCTGAAAGTGGAGCCTGGACAGACGGTCACATTTACAGACGCGGTTCGCGACGAGGTCTCCTTTGCGTCGGACGTGGTGGATGATCAGATCCTGGTCAAGTCAGACGGCATGCCCACCTATCACCTGGCCAACGTGGTGGATGATCATCACATGGGCATCACGCACGTGATCAGGGGAGAGGAGTGGCTGTCATCTACGCCGAAGCACATCCTGCTCTACCGTGCCCTGGGCTGGGACGCGCCAACCATGGCGCATCTCCCACTGATTCTCAGCCCGACCGGCGGAAAGCTCTCGAAGCGGGCCGCGGAACGCCAGGGCATCCCTGTTCTGGTCAAGCAGTACCAGGACGCCGGATATGAGGCCGAGGCACTGGTAAACTATCTGGCACTCCTGGGCTGGAATCCGGGCGATGAGCGGGAGGTCTTCGACCTGGAAGGACTCTGCTCGGCGTTCTCGCTGGACCGGGTCGGAAGCGCAGGCGTGCAGTTCGACATGGACAAGCTGGCGTGGTTTAACGGCCAGCACCTGCGCAGCATACCCGCTGATGTGCTCACCGACAGGGCGCTGGGCCTGTTGAAGGCGGCCGGCGTTGACACGGACGCCGAGTACGTGGCTCGCGTCGTCGAACTCATGCAGGACCGAATCTCGATGGCGGATGATCTTGTCTCGGCCACCGGATACTTTTTCGAGGATCCGGTGGCCTATGATCCGACGGGCATCAAGAAGCGCTGGAAAGACGATTCCGCCGAGCTTGTCATGGCCTATGCGGATGCGCTCGAGGCCGCGCTCCCTGCTTCCGCTGAGGACTACGAGGTTGCGCTGAGAGACATCACCACCAGCCGGGAAGTGGGCGCCGGACGCCTTATTCATCCGGTTCGCCTGGGTGTGAGCGGTGTGACGTTTGGGCCCGGGCTCTTCGAAATGCTGGCTGTTCTGGGGCCCGACGTGTGCGCGCGCCGGCTCCGCAAGGCTGCGGCAACGCTGGGGTAGACGGGTCAGGTGCTAGCCCGGGCGGCCATGTACTCCGCGGCCGCCGCATGCGGATGCTTCGCGCCCACTGATATAGCCGTACGCAGGGCTCCACGAATTGCATCGTCTTGCGAGTCTCTGAGCGCGTCCATTCTGGCTCGGATTTCTTCGTCGAACCACAGGAGTCGCTGCTGTTTGCGGCGCTCCTCCCAGTACCCTGACTCGTGGACCGCAGACTGAAAGTCCTTCGCGCACTGCCAGAGTTCCGGCAATCCGCTCTCGACGAGCGCAGAGCAGGTGAGGACCCGGGGGCGCCACCCCGACGGGTCGGCAGGGAAGAGGTGGAGTGCTGATCTAAGACTGGCGGCCGCCTGTTGGGCAGGGCGCATGTTCTGGCCGTCAGCCTTGGTGATGGCGATGGCGTCGGCGACTTCGATAATGCCTCGCTTGATTCCCTGCAGTTCGTCGCCGGCACCGGCCAGAGAAAGGAGCAGGAAGAAGTCGGCCATGTTCCGAGCCGCTGTTTCAGACTGGCCGACCCCCACCGTTTCCAGAATCAGCACATCGTAGCCGGCAGCCTCCAGAACGGCCATGGCCGGCCTGGTCCGCCGCGAAACGCCGCCGAGCGCCCCTTGTGTCGGGCTGGGCCGGATAAATGCGTTGGGGTCCGTTGCCAACCGTGGCATCCGGGTCTTGTCTCCAAGTATGCTTCCGCCGGATCTGGCCGATGTCGGGTCAATGGCAAGCACGGCCACGCGATGCCCGAGGCCCGTCAGGTACGTGCCGAAAGCATCGATAAGCGTGCTCTTTCCGGCCCCGGGTGCACCGGACACGGCCAGCCGCAGGCTGTCGGGGTTCTCGGGACCCAGCAACGTGAGCAGTTCGGAGGCCGCGGTCAGGTCAGCGGGTAAGAAGGACTCTACCAGGCTGAGGGCCTGACCGATGATGGCCCGATCACCCTCCTGAATGCCCGCAGACAGTGCCGCAGGGGTTAGACGTTGGCGTGACCGCGGGGACAGGGCAGGATTTCGGGCGCCCGTTCCGGCACCGACGCGTCCGCTTGATTCCCGGCGATGATCAGCCATCCGCAGTTTGGCGTGAATCGATGAGGTCAACCAATTCAATTGCGGCATCCGTCAGGACCGTTCCGGGACCAAAGACGGCCGCGACGCCATCCTTGAAGAGGTCCTGGTAGTCGTTGGGCGGAATGACACCCCCAACCACGACCAGAATATCGGGTCGACCGAGTTCGGCGAGCGCTTCGACGATGGCAGGAACGAGGGTCTTGTGGCCGCCGGCCAGGCTCGAGACTCCAATCACGTGGACGTCATTCTCGACGGCTTGTCGCGCGGCCTCCTCCGGAATCTGGAACAGGGGACCGACATCCACATCGTATCCGACATCCGCAAACGCGGTCGCGACCACCCGTGCTCCGCGGTCGTGGCCGTCCTGGCCAAGCTTGGCCACCAGGATTCTCGGCCGTCTGCCGTGGACCGAGGCAAACCGATCGGCCCGATCCCGTGCCTCCTTGAAGTTCTCGTTGTCGCCCATTTCTGCCGCAAATACCCCGGATATGGTAGGAATATCGGCCACATACCGCCCAAAAACGTCTTCGGCGGCGTCGGAGATCTCGCCGAGGGTGGCCCGCGCACGGGCCGCATCCACGGCCAGTTCGAGCAGGTTGCCATCCCCGGCAGCGCCGTTTCGAAGGCTTTCGAGGGCAGCCTGGACCCTGGATTCATCCCGGTTCGCACGCAGGGTCCGCAGGCGCTCCAACTGTTCCTCGCGAACGGCCACGTTGTCCACTTCCAGGAGATTGATCTCCTCGGACTCTCCGGACTGGAACCGATTGATGCCCACAATGACATCCTCCCCGGCATCGATGCGTGCCTGCCTCCGTGCGGCAGCCTCCTCAATGCGCTGCTTCGGGATGCCCTGCTCAATGGCACGCGACATGCCTCCGGCTTCCTCTACTTCGCCGATGTGCTGCCAGGCACGTTCCAGCAGTTCGTGCGTCAGGCGTTCAACCGTGTAGGATCCAGCCCAGGGATCGACGGCCTTGGTCAGTCCCGTCTCATGCTGAAGGACCAATTGCGTGTTACGCGCGATGCGGGCCGAGAATTCCGACGGCAGTGCGAGTGCCTCGTCGAGCGCGTTGGTGTGCAGGGACTGGGTATGTCCCATGACCGCGCCGAGGGCCTCCACTGTTGTGCGCGCCACATTGTTGAATGGGTCCTGAGCCGTGAGACTCCATCCCGATGTCTGGCAATGAGTTCGCAGTGCCATCGAACGCGGGTTCGAGGGCCCGAAGGGTT
>JABDJZ010000291.1 GCA_013003255.1 Rhodothermales bacterium | reverse complement strand
TCCTTCTCCCCCCTGGAGGAAACGCCGCCTTCCCGGTGGCGTAGGCACGCGGACCTACCCCGGCCTCATGGCAGAACCCCTCCCGACCGCACTTCAACAACCTGACTACCCGGACAAAGCGGCCCTTGATGCGGTCGTCCGGGAATTGCAGGGCCGCCCGCCCCTGGTTACGTCCTGGGAGGTGGACCGACTCAAGTCGCTCCTCGCCGAGGCCGCCACCGGACGCCGGTTCCTCCTCCAGGGAGGTGATTGTGCCGAACGCTTTGACGAGTGCACGGCCGACATAATCACGAACCGGCTCAAGGTGCTGCTGCAGATGAGCCTCGTGCTCATCCACGGACTTCGTCTACCCGTGATCCGGGTGGGACGATTCGCCGGCCAGTACGCCAAGCCACGCTCCGCTGACCGGGAGGTGGTCGATGGAGTGGAGATGGCCAGCTATCGGGGCGACATCATCAACAGCCCCGACCCGGATCCGGAGAAGCGCATCCCCGACCCGCGGCGCATGCTGCAGGCGTACGGCTACTCGGCGCTCACGGTGAACTTTGTCCGGGCCCTGGTCGATGGCGGGTTCGCCGACCTCCACCATCCAGAGAACTGGGACGTCGGATTTGTTGACCATGCCGGACTCCGGGACGAGTATCAGGGCATCGTGGATGCCATCGTGGGGGCGCTCCAGTTCATGGGGACGGTTTCCAATTCGTCCCTCGGAGATGTGGAACGCGTCGACTTCTACACGTCCCATGAGGCGCTCCTGCTTCCCTATGAGGAAGCACTCACCCGTGACGTCCCGAAGGGAGGACACTACAACCTGTCCACCCATTTCCCCTGGATCGGTCTGCGAACGGCCGAGCCCGGCGATGCCCATGTGGCGTACGCTGCGAGCATTCGCAACCCCATCGGGGTCAAGGTTGGACCGGACACCCAACCTTCCACGCTGAAGCGGCTTCTGAATGCCATCGATCCGGATCACGAACCCGGTCGGATCACGTTGATCACCCGATTTGGCGAGAACCGCGTGGCCGACGCACTTCCGCGCCTGATCGCCGCGGTCCAGTCCACGGGCCGGTCCCTGCTATGGAGTTGCGATCCCATGCACGGCAATACGGAAATGACCGGTGACGGGCTCAAGACCCGCCGGTTTGAGAGCATCAAGAACGAACTGCAGCAGGTGTTCGAGGTCCACGATCGCTACGATTCGATCCTGGGCGGTGTTCACTTTGAGCTGACGGGCGAAAACGTGACCGAGTGCGTCGGCGGCTCGGCCGGCCTCACGGAATCGGATCTGCTTCAGGCGTATCGGTCCCACGTGGACCCTCGGCTGAACGCGGAACAGGCGCTCGAGATGGCCTTCTCCGTGGTGCGCCATCGGCAGTAGCGTCAGCCTTTTCAAGGTTTTCGGCCAGCTTCTCACGCAGCTCACCGGCCGCATCCCGAATGGCCAGGACGAATCCGCTCGCCTCCTCGGGTAGGTCCTCCAACAGGCTGTCTGCCAGCCCTTCGATTCCCTCCAGTCTGGGCTCAAACACGCGCTGCACCGAGCCCATGGCCGATGTTACCCGGGCGGCGCGCTCCGTAGCTCCCAGGAGTTGTGATTCCAGACGGGCTTGAGCATGCTTTCTTTCGCCGATTTCCTTCAGCCGAATTAGCCAAGCCCGGCCCTCATGATGATAGGGACCCGGTATTGCGATCCCTGCAACCTCCAGTTCGAACCAGCCAGGGGTCTTGACTTCGGAGAGCCTGATTTCCCTGCGGACAGGCTCAGCCCCCCTCAGCATCCATAGCTCACGCACAAGGCCGCGGACATCCTTCCCGACCTCAAGCCCGGGAATCAACGCTTCGGCAGCCCGATTCTGGTTGACGATTCGTCCGTCTTTGGACAAGATCAGTCGTGCTTCGGAGCCAGATTCAAACAGGGCTCTCGACGGCAGTGGAGCCAACTCGAGGACCCGAAATCGGAAAACGCAGACGCCGTAGATGAGTGTCGTGACCGCAAAGCCGATGGGCGAGGGATCCACGTAGTCAAAGAGAGCTCTGTTGGCCAGGAAGACCACGTTGATGAGACTCGGTGCCAAGGCACCAGCCAGAAGGAGCGCCACGCGCGGCTTGATCCTGCGATGGGACCGCGATAACAGAACGCCCATCAGGATGGTGCCGGCGCCCATGAGGATGTAGGAATACGCCGTATGCACCCAGAACCAGGTCCCAAACTCGTGTCCTACAACAACGCCCCAGGTCCCTGCCCGCTCCGCGATCCCTTCGAACACCAGTCCATGCCATGGATTGGTGGCCAACAGGAACAGAGTCATCAGGGGCACGGCTAGGAGTAGCACCCGGCCGCGAAGGCTCAACTCAGAAACCCCGGACGCCGCCCAGGAGAACACGACCCATGCCACCGGAATCAGCGTGATGGGCACGTATCTCAGATCCAGCAGGATGTGCTGAATACCGGGCTCGCTCACGATGTGGTAGAGTAGCGCCAGCAGACTCCACAGGAATGCCAGAAACGCGAGCACGCCCAGCTCCGCCACGTAAGGCTGGCGGCGTCGCACCCAACACGTTCCGGTCATCCATCCGGTAGCGAATGCGCTCACGACCAGCAGGCCGATAGTTGGAGAGATGGGAAATGCGGGATCGGGCATAGCCCTAGGTATCGGAC
>JABDJZ010000252.1 GCA_013003255.1 Rhodothermales bacterium | reverse complement strand
GACTGGATCTACTGGTACGCACCGGTCGACGAGACTCCTGGTGAGTCTGGTTACCAGGCCTGGGCCGCGAGTGGCGACTACGGCAACGTAGGTACCCACACGTTCGGCCGCATGGTCTTCGTGAACTGGAACGGTGGAACCACCGCCAGCGGTGGATTCAGCGACACCATGCCTGAGGCAGGATCGGTCTTCCGGATCAACACCACGAAGCCGAACCAGCCTGGTGACACCTTCTCGCTCTCAACCGCAGGCCTGGGTGCCCGCGCTGAGACGCTGGAAGAGCAGATCGCGGATCTCGACGAGATTGGCATCTCGCCTAACCCCTACAAGGGTGCTTCTGCATACGAAGTGAGCCAGCTGGTTGACCAGGTGCGCTTCACGAATATGCCGAACCAGGCCACCATCCGGGTCTTCAGCCTGAATGGCACACTCATCACAACCCTAGAGAAGAACAGCTCCAGTAAGACATTTTCGTGGGATCTGACCACCGAAGAAGGTCTTCCGATTGCCTCCGGCATGTACCTCGTCCATGTGGACGTGCCAGGACTGGGTGAGAGGATCATCAAATTCGGTGTCATCAAGAAGCGTGTACAGCTCAACACTTTCTAGTGATTGAACGGAAAGGGCCCCGGCGTCTGCCGGGGTCCGATCCAACCTGTACACGATTCGACACCCACGAAAATGAAACGGAGGAATTCCGATATGAAACGCAACATTCTGCTTGGGCTCGTGATCGTGTCCATGCTGGGGCTTTCAGCTCTGGATGCGTACGCCGGCGACAAGAAGCGCCGCGGCACGGCTGGAGCGTCACAGCTCCTGATCCCGGTGACCGCGCGCAACGCGTCCCTTGGTGCATCGCTCACGAGCGGTCTCAGCGACCTTTCCGGTCTCGAGGCTATCTACAGCAACCCCGCTGGTCTGGTGAACAACCAGGGCACGGGCGCCATCTTCAGCCGGATGGAGTACGTCGCCGACATTGGCGTCAACTACTTCGGCGTGGCGCAGAGCTTCGGTCAGAGCACTCTGGCCTTTACCGTCACTTCATGGGACTTCGGTGCCATTCCGAAGCAGACGGAGCTCTCCCCGGAGATAACGTCCGTTACCTATGACGCTTCGTTCGTCACGGCCGGTCTCACCTACGCCCGACAGTTCACCGACCGTATTGCGGCTGGTGCTACGATGAAGGTGGTTACCGAATCCATCGACGATGTCAGCGGCTCTGCCGTTGCTGTCGATGCCGGTATGACCTACGTCGTCGGTGAATCAGGACTGCGCCTCGGCGTCAGCCTGAAGAACATCGGTACGGCAATGAACTACAGTGGTGTTGGCCTGACTCGTCAGGTCCGCATTCCTGGACAGGCTCCGGACGCTACCAACAACGCCCTCCAGCTGGAGAGCGAAGGTGTGGAGCTTCCGTCCCTGCTGAACTTCGGTGTGGCCTACACACGGGAGATGGGAGCTGGCGCTCTCGTAACCGTGCTGGGTAACTTCCGCTCGAACTCGTTCGATCAGGACCAGTACTCAGGTGGTATTGAAGTCAATCTCTTTGAAATGCTCGACCTTCGCGGCGGCTTTGAGATGACTCCAGACCAGGACCTCACCATGTTCACCGGTGCCAACTTTGGCGCTGGTCTGAACGTGGAGTTCGGCGGCACCATGCTGCACCTGGACTACGCCTACCGGGCAACTGACTTCTTTGACAATGTGCAGATGTTCACGCTCGGTGTCGATCTCTAGATCGTAGCTGACTGAACACTCACTTGTGAGTCTCGAGAGGGGCCGGCTCCGACGGAGCTGGCCCCTCTTGTATGTGGGCAATTTGGAGAGGGGGTGACGTCGTCCCGGTTTGCGCCACATTTTCGAAGAGGCGAGGCAACAGCAGCCAAGGGAGACGGGTATCGATTCCCATGGATGAATTGGTCACTCCGCACAGGAAATGGATGAAGGCCGCCCTCAGGGAGGCCGAGCGGGCCTTTGAGGCCGATGAGGTCCCCGTGGGCGCCGTGGTGGTTCGAGGAAACGTGATCGTGGGCCGCGGTCACAACATGGTGGAGCGTCTGGATGACCCCACCGCCCACGCCGAACTGATCGCCATCACGGCAGCGTGCACGACCCTGGGCTCCAAGAAGCTGGACGGGTGCACACTCTACGTGACCCTGGAGCCGTGCCCGATGTGCGCCGGAGCTACCGTGCTGGCTCGGGTCGACCGAATCGTTTTCGGCGCCTTTGACGAGAAGGCCGGGGCAGCCTCAACCCTCTACAACATTCCCCAGGATGCTCGCCTGAATCATCGGGCAGAGATCATTTCCGGCGTTGAGTCGGACCGCTGCGCGGAGCTGCTTCAGGAGTTCTTCCGCAGCAAGCGCGGCCCGGACCTGCGAGGGTCCCAGTGAGCACAACTACCTCGGTGGATGTACTGGTGGTGGGCGCAGGCCCGGTAGGGCTGGCTTGTGCCATTGCGTGCAAGCGGGCCGGTCTTTCGGCGAGGATCGTAGAGAAGGGCGGATTGGTCAACTCCCTGATTGGCTATCCAACCAACATGGAGTTCTTCTCCACTCCCGAACTGCTCGAGATCGGTGATCACCCCTTCGTCACCAGTCGCTACAAGCCCTTGCGGGAAGAGGGGCTCGACTACTATCGGCGGGTAGCAGAGGCAGAGCAGTTGGATGTCCTGCTGTACACGCGGATGTTGGGAGTCGATGGCGAGGCCGGGGCGTTTTCGGTCTCCGTGCAGTCCGTTCGTAGTGCGGCCGATGGCGCAGGGCGCATTCGTGCCGGATCCGTGATCGTGGCTACCGGCTTCTTCGACGTACCGAACCGCCTGGGCGTTGAAGGCGAGGACCTCCCCAAGGTCACCCACTACTACAAAGAGCCGTATCGGTATGCTGGGCAACGGGTACTGGTTGTAGGCGCGAAGAACTCGGCGGCCAAGGCGGCGCTCCAGTGCAGACGGAACGGGGCGCTAGTCACCATGGCCGTCAGAGGACCCGCCATTTCCGACCGTGTCAAGTACTGGCTCCGTCCGGATCTGGAGAACCGCATCGCGGAAGGGGCCATCACCGCCTACTTCAACACAACCGTGGCGCGAATCACGCCTGAAACCGTTGTGATGAACACGCCGGATGGGCCACTCGAAATCGGAAATGACTTCGTCCTCGCGATGACCGGGTATCGCCCGGACTACCCCTTCCTGTCTGCGCTGGGCATTGAGACGCAGAGCGATGACGCGATGACGCCGGTATATGACGCTGAGACGTTCCAAACCAACCGCAGGGGCGTCTACCTGGCAGGAACCGTTTGTGGCGGGCTACGGACGGGCCGATGGTTTATCGAGAATGGCCGTTTCCACGCGGCGGCCATCGTCCAGCACATTACCGGCAACACCGCCTAGTTCGCGGCAGCGAGCACTTGCCCCGCAACCGCGCCTGGTTCACGGGCGCGAGCACCTGCAACGCAACACCGCCTAGTTCGCGGCAGCGAGCACCTGCCCGGCAACAGGATGGCCGGGCTGGGCCTCCAGCGCCCTCCGCGCATACAGCCGGGCGGTGGCGCGCTCGCCCATCTGAAGGTGTGCGACGGCCCGGTTGGCCAACGCGTCCGCAAACGCGGGATCGAGATCTGTTGCGCGTTCCAGATAGGGAATCGCACGTTGATAGTTGCCCACGTTGACGTGATAGGCACCGAGGTTGCCCAGGGCTACGGAGCTGCCCGGTGCAATCAGGACCGCCTGCTCGAACGCGAAACGCGCGCTGTCCGGCTTGCCAAGTTGCCCGTAGACGGCCCCCAGGTTGCCCCATGCACGGGGATTGCGGGGCTCCAACTGCACCGCGATGAGGAGTGAACTCCTGGCCGCATCAAGGTCCCCCTCGCGAGCCTGAACCGTGCCCAGATTGTACGAGGCTGCGGGGAGCCAGGGCTGCTGCTCCAGCGCTTGGGTGTAAATCAGTCGAGCCTCTTCCATGCGTCCGCGGCTCTCGAGGAATCGACCGTAGTTCACCCAGATGTCGGCCTTGGCGGGCTGAACAGCCAGCGCGCGCCGATACGCTTCTTCGATTACGTCCGCGCTACCACCGGATGCCTCAAGCGCCTGTGCGAAAGCGTTGAGCCGCTCCGGCACGTCACCGTCAGATCGGGTAGCCTCGGTCAGGCCTGCAAGCGCGCCGCG
>JABDJZ010000242.1 GCA_013003255.1 Rhodothermales bacterium | reverse complement strand
CCAATGACCCGCGCGCCCACGTCTACGCGGACGCCACCTGGCTGGGCCAGGCCTCTCAGGAGACCTTCGCGGTCTCCAACGCCTTCGAAGAAATCCGTGTGGTCTCATCAGCAATCGCAACCTGGGGCGTGCCGGCTGTTCGGGTCCCTGCTACGCGCACCGACACACTCTTCGTGGACGCCCAGTTTCCGTACGCCTACCGACTTGAGGCCACGCCCTACAAGGCAAGTGTGTACCTCCAGCAGGGCGATGGGCGAGCAGAACTCGGCATGACTCCGGTGCTGCTCTCGCGAGACGAGCCACTCAGCGGCACGCTCCAGTTTGTGCGTGAGGGTTTCGCCACTGTTGAGTTGACGCCAGGAAGCGACTTTTGGAACCGCCACCAGGCCGTGATGCAGCCACTGGAGGCCACGGCACAAGGAGCCCCGGAAGTCCGCCTGGACGTGGAGACCCAGCGGCGACGGTGGATTGACTACTCCGCGCTGGCCGTGGCGGCTGTGGGTGGCGCGTTGGCCGTGCACTACAAGTCGGAGGCAGACAAGCGGTTTGACCTCTACGCAGAGACAGGGGACCCTGCGTTGCGGCCGCGTATCGAGCGGCTCGACAATCAATCGGCCATCGCCCTGGGCGCCATGCAGACAGGCATCGGCATCTTCGCACTCCGGCTGGTTTTCGGGAACTAGGACACCCGATCCACGGACGAAACGGACCGCGCGGGCGGGCGTTAGCGGGGCGCTTCAATCACTGCGCTCTCGCCGATTCAATGATCCGCAACCGACTCAAGGAAGATCTGAAGCCTGCCATGCGGGCCAAGGATACCGTTCGTCTCCGCACCATCCGCTCCCTGCTTGCTGCCATGCTGGAAGCTGAGGTCAAGCTCCGGAAGGGTGGCGAGGCAGAACTGACTGAGGAGCAGGCCATGGCGGTTGTCCAGAAGGCGGCAAAGCAGCGCCGGGACGCGCACCAGCAGTACGTGGATGCCGGCCGTGAGGACCTGGCCGCCATCGAGGCCGAAGAGCTCGCGGTGCTGGAGGACTACCTGCCGACGCAACTGTCCGATGAGGACCTCCGTAGCGGAGTAGAGGCCATCGTCGCCCAGACCGGCGCCAGTTCCATGAAGGACATGGGCCGCGTAATGGGTGCAGCGATGGGTAAGTTCAAAGGTCAGGCTGATGGCAAGCGCGTGCAGGCCATGGTTCGGGCCCTACTCGCAGGTTAATCGTGGGCATTCTCGACATCGTCATTCTGGCCATACTCGCGGCCGGCATCATTCACGGGTACCGGACCGGCTTCTTCAAGCAGGCCGGGGGCATCGCCGGGATCCTGATTGGATTTGCGATGGGCGTTGCGCTCATGCAACCCATGGGAGCGTATCTGGTGCGGATCTCCGGCATGGAGCCCGCACTCGGGCCGGTGGCCGGGTTTATTTCCGTGTTCGCGGGCACCTACCTCATCGTCCAGATTGCGGCCAAGATCGGTGAGTCGATGCTTGGCGCGGCCAAGCTCAGCATGGTAAATCGCATGCTGGGTGGCGGCGTCGGCGGACTCAAGGCCGGCCTGTTCATGAGCGTAGCGTTTGTGGGCATGGCCTACGTTCAGTTGCCGCCGGAGTCAGCTCGCGAGAACAGCGCGCTCTACTACTCGGTGGCGGCCATCATGCCGGAGGCCTGGTCCTTTGTCTCGGACAACTCCGGTGCGCTGGATGAACTGTCCGAGCGCATTGAGGAGAAGATTCCGGAGGGCGAGAAGGCCGCGCCCGTTGAGGCTGCGCCCGAGGACGCTGCGACCGAAGACGGCTCGAACTAGACGTCCCGGCGGGCCCTCGCGCCAGGCCCCCGCCGGCCCTCGTCCCGCGCCCGCCCAGCTAGAAGTCTCTCCGTTTCGGCGTCAGGACCACGCCGAACCCAGCAAGCCACTCCGTGCTGCTCCCGTAGCTATCGCTTTCCAGCGACATCTGCCCCAGGCTGATCCGGGGCGACAGGACGCCGTCAGGATTCAGCCAAACGGCCGCATTCCAGGTGCTCCAGACCGGGTTCGACCCGGCGGTCAGGGTCATTAGGGAAAGCTTGCCACTCAGGCGCATGGAGGTGGAGGGGCGCACGACGACTTCTGCCGTTCCACCGGCTTTCAGGCCCGTCGAGGCATCCCTCGGGCCAACGAACAGTCCGCCCGTGGCTCCGACGGTAGAGAACGCAGCGTGACCCAGGAGCCGAGCCTCAACACGGGTTGACGCGAAGGCAGGGCCGATCCGAATGCCAAGCCAGTCCGCATCGACATGGAGCGGTCCGGTACGGTCATAACGGAGCAGGGTCACCCCGCCCGCCCAAGGTGTTTTGGCCACGAAGGCTTCGAGGACGCGCACCGAGAAGGCAAACTCGGTGTCCCTGTTTGCACTTCGAACACCCAGTTTGATGGTGCCACCGTCCACGCGGCTATCGGGCGAGACATTGGGGAGGAAGAAGAACAGCGGCACAGTCCGCTGACCCTCCGCCACGAAGCCCAGAACCTGCGGGTCGGTCGCATACCAGGAGTCTACGCCGACCTGCAGCGGGGCCAATGCAAGAATCTCCGGCTGGGCGCGGACGACGCTCGCCGAGAACAGGAGAAGGAATAGAAGGGCGGAAGACTTCATGCAGCGGGTTTCTTGCGACCGGTGTATCGAACCACGAGTAGACCGGCGATTACCATGGCGCCCCCAACCACCTGTCCCAGGACGAGGTGTTCCCCCAGGAGCGAAACGCTGGTGATGAGGGCGATGACAGGAACGAGGTAGTTTGCCATCGCTGTCCGGGACGGCCCAATCTGGCGGACAGCATCATTCCAGAGGACCACCGTCAACCCCGTGGAGAACGCGCCCGAGAAAACGATTGCGGCCCATACCAACGGGGGCACTTGGCCCCAGGCTACCTCATCCAGATAGGGCCAGGTGATGGCAATCAGGGGGATGATGGATACCAGAAGGCCGTAGAAGGTCAGCGAGACGGCGGGGATGTCGCGCAGGAGGGGCCGATTCAGGGTGGTGTACAGCGCCCAGGAGATCGCAGCTGCCAGCATGATCAGGTTGCCGAACAGCATGTCGCCACCCAGGTCAACCTCCTGACCTGAGATGATGATGAATGTCACGCCGGCGAGCGAAGCGAGGAGGCCAACCCAGGCCAGCGGTCGAAGTCGATCGTGGCCCAGCAGCACAGAGAGGATCGCCGTCCAGACAGGCGAACTCGCCATGATCAGCGCGGCAGATCCCGCCAGCGTGTTGGCCAGTCCCACGATGAAGAGGGTCTGGTAGACCGTGTAGCCGAAGAGCCCAACCAGAACCACGCGCCGGGTCTGAAATCGGAACGTCTCCAGCAGCCCTTGGCCCTCGCGCCGGACATGCCAGATGTGGACCGCGGTAACTGCCGCAAACGCGGCCAGCAGGCGCGCCAGGTTCAGCGACTGCGCGTTCAGGAACGGCACCGCCGCCTTGAGCACCACGAAGTTGGTGCCCCAGATCACCACGCAGAAGAGGAGCGAAGCCTCGACCGGCCAGGGGAAGATGCGACTCTCGTTGTAGCTGTTCACGCTGAGGCGGCAGGAGTCAACCCGTCCGGGCTGAGCTAATGTGGCGCGTGAAGATACCCGTGGAACCGCGCCCGCGTTGGCCGGAGAGACCGGGGGTTTGTAAAATGCCGGGGTATACGAGGCCCCCCCATGCTCGGCGACGGAATTACCAAACTGTACTACACCATCGGAGAGGTGGCGGCGCTCGTCGGGGAGGAAACCCACGTGCTCCGGTACTGGGAGACGGAATTCTCGGGTCTGAAGCCCCGAAAGAATCGGGCGGGCAACCGGGTCTACACCAATGAGGACATTGACCTGGTCTTTCGGATCCGTCGTCTGCTGCGTGATGACAAGTACACGCTTGAAGGCGCGCGGCAGCAGTTGGAAAAGGAGACGGGCGGCATGCTGGCCACCGCGGATCGGAAGGACCTGACTGAACTCTGGGAATTCCTGGAACGCGTGCTGGACCGTATCAAGTAGGGCAGCCTGGGTC
>JABDJZ010000240.1 GCA_013003255.1 Rhodothermales bacterium | reverse complement strand
CGGCGGTCACCGCGCTCAACAGGGGCGCCAAGCTCGGCGGTTTCGCCCACAACACGGGCGAAGGCGGCATCTCGCCCTACCACCTGCAGGGCGGGGACCTCATCTGGCAGATCGGGACCGGATACTTTGGCTGCCGCGCCGCCGACGGCTCCTTTGACCCGGGCCTTTTCCGTGAGAATGCGTCCCGGGAGTCGGTTCGCATGATCGAAATCAAGCTCAGTCAGGG
The DNA here is from genome assembly GCA_013003255.1 of Rhodothermales bacterium. GTDB lineage: Bacteria > Bacteroidota > Rhodothermia > Rhodothermales > UBA10348 > JABDJZ01. The sequence continues at coordinate 6,754 of JABDJZ010000240.1, read as the reverse complement.
AGCCAAGCCGGGACACGGAGGCATCCTCCCCGGCCGCAAGGTGACCCCGGAGATCGCTAAGATCAGGAGCGTTCCCGTGGGCCAGACCGTGCTTTCGCCGCCCCGACACACCAGTTTTTCGACGCCCATCGAGATGCTGGAATTCATCTCGCGTGTGAGGGAATTGGCGGGCGGCAAGCCCGTGGGAATCAAGCTCTGCCTCGGCAGATCCGACGAGGTCTTCAGCCTCTGCAGGGCGATGATGGAGACCGACCTCAAGCCGGATTTCATTTCCGTCGATGGTGGAGAAGGCGGCACCGGCGCCGCACCCCTGGAGTTCAGCAATTCCATCGGCATGCCTGCACGAGACGGCTGGGCGTTCATGCACGGAGCGCTCACCGCGACCGGCCTCCGGGACGACATCAAGATCATCGCAAGCGGCAAGGTCATCACCGGGTTCCACCTCATCCGCGCCATGGCACTCGGTGCGGATGGCTGTACGTCAGCGCGCGCCATGATGATGGCCCTGGGATGCATCCAGGCGCTTCGCTGCAACAATGATTCCTGCCCCACCGGCGTCGCGACGCAGAACCCGGCACTGTACTACGGCCTGGATCCGGCGGACAAGTCGGCCCGCGTGGCGCGGTACCACGAGTCCACCCTCGAGAGCTTCTTCGAAATCCTGAATGCGATGGGCACGGCGCCAGGGGCCATTACTCCGGATCACGTGTTTCGTCGCGTGGATGACACTACCGTCCGCTCCTACTCGGACCTGTATGCGTTTCCTGAGCCCGAGGCCCTGTTGAACGGAGGAAAGGTGCCGCTGTCGTGGAAAACGGAGTGGGAAGAATCGCGCGCGGACTCGTTCGGAACGAGCGCGCCCAACCGGCTGTCCGCGTTTCAGACGGCGTAGGGCACCCGGATCTGCCCCCCCTTTTTGGGGCTCGGCGCCGTACTCGGCGCAACGACCAGGCCGTTGGGCGTGTCCATATACAGGTCCGGCCTCCGTTCATTTTGGCGCGTATCCCCATGTCCCGTTGCCTCAGCATCGTTGCCGTCGCTCTGATTGCTCTGTCCACCCCGGCCAAAGCACAGATGGCGACAGACCTTATCAACCCCGAACCGCCGCGCATAACGGCCGTGTCAGCGCAGGCCGGAGCCCCTCGCGTAGATGGCCGCCTCGATGACGCGATCTGGGCTGCCGCGCCCCAGGCCGACGGCTTCCGGCAAGACTACCCGGAAGATGGTGCGCAGGCCACGGAGCGAACAGTGGTGCGCGTGTCCTACGATGACCAGGCGCTCTACGTAGCGGCGCGCTTGTATGACTCTGACCCGTCCGGAATAGCCAGTAGACTGGGACGAAGGGACAGCAATACGTCAAGTGACCGCTTCATCCTGTCGATCGATTCGTATCACGACCACCGAACGGCCTTCCGGTTCTCGGTGAACCCTGCCGGCGTTCGGAGTGATTTCATTGCTACCAACGACTCGGATAGCGAGGACTTCTCCTGGGATCCGGTCTGGGACGCCGTTACCAGGATTGACGAAGAAGGATGGACGGTCGAAATGCGTGTGCCGTTCTCCCAGTTGCGCTTCTCATCTCAGGAGGAGCAGGTCTGGGGGATCAATTTTACCCGACTCATCTTCCGGAAAAGCGAGTGGTCTGCCTGGAGCTGGTGGGAAAATGAGGAGCAAGGCTTCGCCTCCCACTTCGGCCATTTGGATGGGCTGCGAGGTCTGTCGGCGCCGAGACGGATCGAGATCCTGCCCTACACGGTGGCCAAGACGGATCACCAGGAGGGCGCCAATCCAGCGAACCCATTTCACGACGGCAGCCTGCAGAGTGTCACCGGCGGACTGGACCTGAACGTCGGCGTCACGTCAGATTTGACTCTCAATGCCACCTTCAACCCGGATTTTGGACAGGTTGAAGCAGACCCGGCCGAGGTGAACCTGACCGCCTTTGAGACCTTTTTCGAAGAACGCCGGCCCTTCTTTGTGGAAGGGTCGAACCTGTTTCAGTTCGGCTCGGGCAGCGGAGGGTTCAGCTTTGGCGCTCCCCAGCTCTTCTACTCCAGGAGGGTCGGAAGACCACCTTCCCGCCGGGCCTTCAGGGCCGATGGTTTTGTCGACAACCCACCCAGCACGAGCATACTCGGTGCCACCAAATTGTCCGGGCAAACGGGTAACTGGTCCATCGGCGTCATGGATGCGGTGACTGCTCGCGAGTCTGCTGACCTGGTTTCGCCGGCTGGGATTCGCTCTACGGAGGCGGTGGAGCCCGGAGCGAACTACGGCGTGGTCAGTCTGCGCCGTGACTTTCGAGGAGGATCGTCCGGCGTCGGCATTATGGGCACCTCAGTGAACCGGGACCTTTCCGACCCCGTCTTCACATTCCTGCCCGAAAGTGCGTATGCGGCCGGCGTGGACTTCTTCCACCGGTTTGGAGGGAATCGTTACGTGGTCAATGGGTCAGTCTCCGGATCGCGCGTGGCGGGTGACGCGGCGGCCATAACGCGCCTACAGCGCTCTTCGGCGCGGTTTTTCCAGCGACCGGATCAGGATTATGTCTCCCTGGACAGTTCCGCTACCTCGCTCTCCGGTTACGCCACCTCCTTCCAGTTGGATAAGGTCTCCGGCAACTGGCTCGTGGGGACGGACTTCTTTGCCTACTCCCCCGGCTACGAAATCAATGATGCGGGTTTCCTTCCAAGCGTCGACCAGATTTTTCACGGCATCCGGCTGACACGTCGGTGGCTTGAGCCGGGCCCGGTGTTCCGAAGCTTCCACATCAATTCCACCTGGATGCAGAGCTGGAACTATGGCGGTGTGCGCACCGGACGAGGTGGCTTCCTGGGACTGCGGGGACAGTTTCTGAACTACTGGAGCGGGCGCCTCAATCTCAATGTCCGCGCCCGCAATCAACGTCCAGGCGGAACGCGCGGCGGGCCCCTGATGGCCCTTCCGGCCAATTGGAACGTCAACCTCGTGGCGATCAGCGATGGGCGCAAAGCCCTTTCGGCCCACGTCTGGACATCCTACGCCAGAAATGAGTTTGACGGGTGGGGCCGTTTCTATGGGGGTGGCGCCACCTGGCGCGCCACATCAGGAATCAATCTGAGCCTCTTCCCCGAGTACTCCCGCATCTACACCATTGCCCAGTACGTAACCGCGCGGCCGGATCCGTTGGCCGCGGCCACTTTCGGATCCCGCTATGTGTTCGGCGAGCTGAAACAGAGCAGCTTCAGCGCCACAATCAGACTGGACGTGGCCGTCACTCCGGACATGTCGGTGCAGTGGTATGCCCAGCCTTTCGTTGCCTCCGGCGAGTACCTCAACTTCAAGGAATTGGAGCGTCCCGGCGGGTATGACTTTCTGGTATACGGGCAGGACGGAGGCTCCACGCTTACTGAAGAGGATGGACTCCTCTTTGCAGACCCCGACGGGGACGGAGCGGCACCGGAGATCGTTCTCGGATCGCCAGACTTCCTGGTACGCTCCATTCAAAGCAATCTTGTGTTCCGGTGGGAGTACATCCCCGGGTCAACGCTTTTCCTGGTCTGGAACCATGGACGTTCCGGTTTTGCTCGCAACCCGGACTTTGACGTCTTCGGGCAGCTCGGCGGGCTGGTGGACGAGGACATGCAGAACACCTTCATCCTGAAGCTGAATTACTGGATCAGCCGGTAGTCACTCAGGGCGGTCACTTGCCTGGCCCGGGCCGGCAACTCGATTCAATGTGGACGCTCCGTTGTGGCGGGGTAGCTAGGAACGCCTTCAAACACGAATTCCCCGGAGGCACTGGACCCCCGGGGAATTCTGCCTTCCTTGCGAAGAGGCTTAGTTGGTCGTGATCTCGACGTTGTCCAGGTAGAGGTACCCACCCGTACCGGCGGAGTACTGCTTCACGCGAATCTGGGTATTCGACGAGATGAAGGATGAGATGTCGAACGTCAACGTCTGCCCACCGGTGGAACCGTCGGCGAAGCTGTGCAGCGTGGTCCATCCGGAGCCGCTTGAGACCTCGAGGCGCGCATTTGCGCCGTTGTAGTTGTGGCCTCGTACATAAACGGACAGCGTTGCGGATGTCGCCCCACTCAGGTCCGCAGCACGGGAGAGACCATCGTTCTGGCCACGCTTCGGGTTGAACCGGGCGCAGTTTCCGCTGTCGCACATCGCGTGTGATACCACGCGTGTTTTGCCTTTCGTGGGTCCGTTGGACTCGCCCAACTCCATCCAACTGCCACTCCAGGAGGTGGCTCCGTTGCTTCCCGAGAATGAGATGGATGAGAAGGTATCCAGCATCTGGTAGGAGGAGCCGAAGCTGCCACTGTCCGTCGTGCCAGTCGCGCTGCCGCCATCGGTGGTACCCGAGGTGTTGCCACTATCGGTGGTGCCGGAAGTGCCGCCGCCGTCGGTCGTGCTGCTGGTGCTGCTCGTGCTGCTCGTGCCCACCGGCATCGGAGCCGCATCGTCATTCCGGATGGTCCCGGTCGCACCATTGTCACCCATGTGGGCACCCTGCGCACCGGAAAGCATCACAGTGAACATCTCGTCCCGCTCGTACTCGGAGTCGTTGACCACGCTCACCGTGACCTGCTTTGAGGTCTGACCCGGAGCGAAGTTCACCGATCCGAAGGCGGCCTGGTAGTCATCGCCGGCAAAGGCGGTTGCGTCCAGGCTGGCGTAGTCGACGCTTACGGCGTAGACCGGCGTGCGGCTCAGACTGACCGTGAAGCTCATTGAGCCGGCTGCCTCGGATGCTGCTGCATCGGCGATCGAAACGTGCGGTTCGTCATCCTTGATCGTGGCCGTGGCGTTGGCATCCCCGACGTGTGCGTGCGTCACGTTGCCCAATGCTACGGTGAAGTGACGGTCGGAGTCGGGTACCGCGTTGTCGTAGACATTCGTGGTCAGGAAACGCTCCGTGGTACCGGCCGGGAACGTCAGAGCACCGGAGATGGCATCGTAGCGATCCGTGCCGGCCGTCCCGTCAGAACTGGCGTAGGTAGCCGTGATCTCGTAGGGGCTGGCGTGGGAGAGCGATACGCGGATTGACATCGTGCCGTCCCGCTCATCCACAGACTTGTTGTGGATGCGGATGCTTGGCTCATTGTCCGTGATGGAGATCGTGCCGCTGGCGTCTGCGATGGTGGCGCCCTGAGGATTCGTGACCGCCATGGTCAGCGTTTCTGACGGCTCGGGCATGGGATCCTCAGCCACGGGAATGGAAACCTGGGCCGAGCTTGAGTAGGGCTGGATGGTCAGGCTTCCAGCAACGTCCGTGTAGTCATGGCTGCTGGCCGTTCCGGAACTCGTGCCGTAGTCAAACGAGATCGGGAACTGGCTCGGGTTCGACAGTGAGATGGTCGCGTTTCCGGAGCCACTCCCTTCACCAATAGAGCCATTCTTCGCCGTGATAGACGGAACGGGATCGTTGTCTTCAATGGTGACGACGGCTGCTGAGCTTAGCAGGTTGACGTTCTGTTCGCCCGAGAACTGCATCGTGAAGTTCTCCGGGCCCGCCTCGTATACGGTCTCTGCCGAGATGGGCACAAACAGCGTCCAGGTCGTGGAGCCGGCCGGGATGGTCACGGTGCCGCTCTTGGCGGTGTAGTCGCGCCCGGCCTCGGCCGTGCCGTCCACGGTCTGGTAGTTCAGCGAAATGGTCTGCGAGGTGGCGAAGGAAAGCTGCAGATCGACGCGCGCCGTCCCGGCCTCTTCGTCAACCGTCGGGTTTGAAATCGCCAGGTCCGGAAGTGCACCCGACGTGTCAATCTGCGGGCAGGCACCATCCCAGTTGCCGATGGGCCAGATGGGCTCAGTCAAAGCCGGCGACGCGGGACGGTAGAGCACCTCAGCGCTACCCTTGAAGTCCACGCCTCCCTGCGTGACAATGCTGCCCAGGATCCGAGTTCCGTCTTCGAGAACCGGCGTGCCATTGGTGTAGACCTGCGCGGCGATGTCGGCGTGGCTGGCCGTGGTCTCGAGCTTGCCTTCCGTGTAAAGGCCCAGCTGCGATTCATCGCCCGTGATGGCCGTGAACATGTCGTGGCCCACCTTGATGTCGCCGGTCGCGATGATGATGCCGTAGCCGGTGAAGGTCACGGGGCCAGTGGTCTCAACAGTACCGTTGACGTGCCAGATGGCAGGCTCCAGGCACGTGCCCAGCGCATAGTCGCCGGAAAGGAACAGCGAGTTGCCGTAGTTGGTGGTGGCAAGGTTTGAGAAGCTGTCCGCGTTCAGGTACGGCATCGCGATCTCGTCAACCCGCTGGTGCACGGCCTGGTCAGCCGGGTTGTAGCGGGGCTGGAAGCTGGAGGAAGAACCGGCCAGGTCCCCCCGGTAGTAGCCGAAGCCTTCAACCAGATTGCCACTGCCCTCAAATGAAAGGTCACCCGTGGAGTAGATGTTGCCGTTCATCGTGGAACTGAGGCCTGACTCCACACCGACGTGGACGCCGCCATTCAGATTAAGCGTATTACCTGAGGCAACCGCGAACTGGAAGAAGGGCGGCACATTCAGGCTGGCCGTTGCTTCCCCACCAATCCAGAGGCCCTTGTCCGTGGTACCGGCCGGGGCGCCAAACACCCGCGCATCCGCCATCGCGATGAGCGCGTTCTTGACCTGTGCCGGCGACATGTTGGTCTCCTTGGAGAGTAGTAGCGCAGCAGCACCGGATACGTGGGCAGCGGCCATGGAAGTACCACTCTCCACCACGGCGTAGTTGGCGGCGATGTCGGCGGCGCTGTGCGAAGCCGACGGAATCATTTCA
>JABDJZ010000224.1 GCA_013003255.1 Rhodothermales bacterium | reverse complement strand
CCAGAACCATAGCGGCGGTGCCCGGATGCCACCCGGCCCGCCAGGCCAGGTAGGCCGCGATGCCCATAAGGACCGAGCCCACCAGCAGGCCGAAGCTGCGGAGGGTTTTCGCGGTTCTCGGGAGGCTGGATGCCTCTTTCCAGACGTGCTTGAACATGGGCGTTGAGGTGCGGCCTAACGATACAAAATTCACCGTCCCGGTGGGCACCTCGCTAGGTGTCAGGCGAAGAAGCCTTGACCATGAAGACCGCCTCCGACATCATCAGGGCCATCGGGACAAGCGCGTATTCGGACGCGGGGTCCGTGGCGTATCTCGTGGAGAAGCCGGCCCCCGGCGTCCATCGTCCCGCGGAGTCAGTCCGCGTCCTGGAGGGAAGCGGCTTCGAGGCCGATCATCCCAGGAAGTCCTTCTGGAAGGGGGCCGAGATTCCGGGCCGGGAAGTGACTGCCATCAGCATCGAAGCGCTTCGCGCGATGGGCGGGGCTCCGGACGTGACCGGTGACAACCTGGTAACCCGGGGCATCGACCTTGGCGGGCTGAAGCCGGGAGACCAACTGGTCTCCTCCGAGGTGGTCCTCCAGCGGAGCGATGCACCGCACCGTCCATGTGCGCTCTTTCGGAGCCGTCTGGGTCAGGACGCTTTCGAGGCAGCGGCAGCGGGGCATCGCGGGGCGCTGTTCGTGGTGGTGCGAGGGGGGAGTTTGCGGGTTGGTGACCAACTCCGTGTGGTTCGCGCCGGAGAAACTGCGTCTGGTGGCGGAGGCGCCGCCGCGCTGCCGGGACTCGTCGGTCTGGTATTGGCGATAGCGCTGATGGCCGGGTGCTCAGAACCGACGGATTTCGGGCAAACCGGGTCCGAGGTGTATGCGGCTACCTGTGCCACCTGTCACGGCCCGGACGGAATGGGCGTGAATCAGGCCTTCCCGCCACTGCGCGATTCCCCCTGGGTGTCGTTGCCGGATTCGCTCCTCATACGCCTGACACTTCGCGGTCTTCGCGGCCCCATCCGGGTCGGCGAACAGCGGTACAACAACGTGATGCCGCCGCACAATTTCCTGAGCGATGACCAGTTGGCAGCGGTGCTGACTTTTGTCCGAAGGGAGTTCGCCGCATCGGAGGCTGAGATCGTCCCGGCACAGGTGGCACGGGAACGGGAGCGGTACGAGCGGGGACCGATGTGGACCATCGATGGGCTGACCGCCGGGGAGGCGGAATAAATTCGAGCCTGGACCGCGAGCGCAATCCCCAAGGATCTGCCGGCGGTGACCAGCGAGATGTCGCCACGCTGAAGCGGGCTACTTGCTTTCGTGGCTGCCCCGAGCGCGCTGCACCAGGTGCTCGAAGACGGGTAGCAGATCCTCCAGCTGACGCTCAGGGTGGAACTGCACGCCAATGACGGTGCCATCCGGCGTTTCGACGGCCTCCACGGTGCCGTCCGGCGCGCTGGCAGAGAGCACCAGACCATCCCCGACCGAGGCCACTGCCTGAATGTGATAGGTATTGACGGAGTGGTCACCCGCGCCGAGGATGTTCGCCAACCACGTGCCCTCTGTGATGCGGATGGGGTGCACCTTGCCGCCGCGGTCGCTGGAGTGCACCAGCGGATTCTCCAGGACTGCCTGGATATCCGCGTGGATGGTCCCGCCGGCGTCCGCGTTGATGAGCTGCATTCCGTAGCAGATGCCCAGGACGGGAGCGCCGCGCTGTTTGAAGGCGCGCAGGTACATGCGGTCCGATTCCGTGCGACGGGGGTCCGTGCTGGAGATGTCTGACGGCAGCGCGCCTATGAGCCCATCCTCGATCGCCGGTCCTCCCGTGATCATAAGCCCATCCAGCAGTCCTACGAGGTGATGGACGGTCGAACTCTGTCGGGTGCAGGGGAGGATGAACGGTGTTCCTCCGGCGGCCTCTACGGCATCCGCGTAGCGGACGTCCAGGATGTGTTTTCCCTCCTTGAACGAGGTGGTGATGCCGATCAGGGGGCAAGCGGTCATGGGTGAGTCTGTTGTTCGAGGACGGTGTTGATCTGGCCAACGCCAAGGTCCGTCAATTCCCGCAGTACGGCCTCGGTATGAGAGCCCAGCGTGGGTGGCTCGGGGAGAGTGGCTGGTCGGTCGCCGACCAGCCATTGGCGGAGACCCACAGACGGGGCCGGGCCCGACGGGGAGTGGCGCGCGTTCGCAGGTGTGGGGCGCGCGTTCGGAGGGGCAGGGTGCTGGCTCGCCTGGGAGTGGCCCGCATCCGGGCCCCGCAGCAGCAAACCCTGCGACTCGGGTGCTGACAGCGCCTCCCCGACGCTGCGAATCGGACCGGCAGGTACACGGGCCTCGTTCAGAGCGGCGGTGAGCGCCTGAAGCTCCCAGTTCGCTGCTGCCGTCCGTAGCCGTTGGTCCAGCGAATCGCGGTGCTCAACGCGCAGCGCATTGTCGGCATAGACAGGGTCATCGGCCAGGTCTGCGAGCCCCAGCACGGCGCAGAGCGCCCTGAACTGCCGATCGGTACCCACTGCCAGCAGGATGTGACCGTGATCACGCGTTTCGAGAACGGTGCCGTAAGGCGCAATGTTGGGATGGGCCGATCCTGAGCGCGCGGGCTCCTTGCCCGACCGAAGCCAGCCGGTGGCCTGGTTGGCCAGAGCACCGACGGCCGCCTCCAGCAGCGAGATTTCCAGGTAGGTGCCACGGCCCGTCGCCGCCCTTTGCAGGAGGGCCACGAGGATCCCTTCCTTGAGGTGGTGCGCGGCCAGAACGTCGATCAGGGCAACCGGCATCTTCAAGGGTCCGCCATCGGCTTCGCCGTTGATGGCCATGAACCCGGACTCGGCCTGTAGGACCGCATCGTAACCGGGGCGCTCCGAAGCACTCCCGTAGCCGGTAACCGCGGCGTGTATCAGCGCCGGGTTCGAGGCCCGCAGCACCGCGTCAGAGAGCCCAAGTCGTTCGGCGCTGCCGGGCCCAAAACTGCTTAGCAACACGTCCGCCCGGGCCACCAATTGGCGCACTGCATTCCCGCCGGCTGGAGAGCGGAGATCGAGCGCCACCGATTCCTTGCCGAAATTACAGGCATCGAAGTAGCTGGCAGATCGGGTGCGGTCCTCGCCTTTTCGGTACCAGTGGCGCGTCACATCGCCACCGGCGGGGTGCTCGACCTTGACTACGCGCGCTCCCAACTCGGCCAGAAACTGTCCCACCGAGGGACCGGCCAGGACTGAGGCCAGCTCAATGACCAGCAGTTGGTCAAACACGTCAGTCTCCCGGCACGCCGGGCTCAGTCATGTCTCGGACGTCCAGGACGTGGTCCAGGTCTTCGGCTGACATCAGGCCCATCTCCAGCACCACATCGCGTACCGAGCGGCGGGTCTTGGCAGCCGTTTTGGCCACGGTCGAAGCCTTGTCGTACCCGATGGTCCGGTTCAGGGCCGTGGCGATGGACGGGTTCAGTTCCAGCAGTTCCCTGCATCGGTCTCTGTCCGCCTCGATCCCGTCGAGGCAACGGGTCCGGAAGGCATCGGCAGCCCCGGCCAGTATGGCGATGGACTCAAGCATAGCGTGGGCCATCACGGGCATCATCACGTTCAGCTCAAAATTGCCGTGCTGACCGCCCACGGTGATCGTGGTGTGATTGCCCATCACCTTGGCGCACACCATCATCATGGCCTCGCTGAGGACAGGGTTGACCTTGCCCGGCATGATGGAAGACCCAGGCTGAACCGCCGGGAGCCGAATCTCGGAGAGCCCGCTGGTCGGGCCGCTGGAGAGGTGCCGAATGTCGTTCGCCATCTTCAGAAGCGATACCGCCAACGTGTTCAGGGCACCGGAAGCATTGACGTAGGCGTCCTTGGCAGCCTGGGCCTCAAAGTGGTTCGCGGCTTCGCGGAAGGCCAGCCCCGTATGGGTCGAGATGTGGGCAATGGTCTTTTCGGCGAATCCCGGCGGGCAGTTGATGCCCGTGCCGGTGGCCGTGCCGCCGAGGGCGAGTTCGGCGAGTTCCTCGGAGCCCGCCTGAACACGGCGAATGCCGTTGCGCACCTGCGCCGCGTATCCGCCGAATTCCTGGCCAAGTCGAACCGGGGTGGCATCCATCAGGTGTGTCCGGCCGCTCTTCACCACGTCGTCGAACTCGGCTGCCTTGGCCTCCAGCGACTGGGCAAGTGCCTCCAGCGCCGGGACGAGATCCTTCTCGATACCCTCGCGCGCTGCAACGTGCATGGCGGTCGGGATAACGTCGTTGGAGCTCTGGGACGCGTTGACGTGGTCGTTCGGGTGGACCAATTTGCTTCCGCGGTCGCCACCCATCCGTTCGCTGGCCAGGTTGGCGATGACCTCGTTGGCGTTCATGTTGCTCGAGGTCCCCGAGCCCGTCTGGAAAATGTCGAGCACGAACTCCGCGTCGAGTTCGCCGCCAATCACGCGATCTGCGACGGCCACAACGGCGTCGCGCACGTCATTCGGAATGAGTCCGAGTTCAGCGTTGGCCAGTGCGGCGGAACGCTTGACCACACCCAGCGCCGCGATAAAGCGGCGTGAGAACCGGATTCCGGAGATGGGGAAGTTGTCCGCGGCCCGCTGCGTCTGGGCTCCGTAGGCGGCGTTCGCAGGTACACGGACTTCGCCCAGCGAGTCCTTTTCGGTACGGAAATCACTCATCGTTCGTTGAATTGTCCGTTGTGAAATCGTCGTGTCAGCGTGGATTTGCGGGCACGAATCAATATACGCGGGGTAGGGGCCGAGCCGGTGTTGATACCGCTTGAATACACCCGTTCGTAGGTTGGCGGGCTGAGGCGTCGAACGCTCAATGAACCGCGCCAAGCCCATCCCAGAACAGACTCAGCGCATGAAACTGATCACCAATGTGGCCGCCATGCAGGCGGAGGCCCGAGACGCGCGATGCAGCGGCCGGCACCTGGCCCTTGTGCCGACGATGGGCTCCCTGCACGAAGGCCATCTGCAGCTGGTCCGGCGGGCTCGTCAGGAGGCGGATCACGTCACCGTCTCGATTTTCGTGAACCCCACCCAGTTCGCTCCGGGAGAGGACTATGAACGGTACCCGCGTGACCTGGACGGTGACATGGACCGTTTGTCGGAAGTGGGCGGAGCTGACGTGGTGTATGCACCCCCGCCTCTGGCCATGTATGAGGATGGTAGTGCAGGTCTGACCTGGGTCACGGTCGACCGTCTCACCGAACACCTCTGCGGACCGCATCGCGATGGTCACTTCACCGGTGTGACGACGATTGTCAGCAAACTCTTCAACGCCTGCCGGCCGGATGTCGCGGTATTCGGCCTCAAGGATGCCCAGCAGTTCTTTGTCCTTCGGCGCATGGCCCGGGATCTGGATTTCGGAATCCGGTTGGTCGGCGTGGAAACCGTCCGTGAGTCCGATGGCCTGGCCATGTCCTCACGCAACCGGTACCTGTCCGGAGAGTCCCGCGAGCAGGCCGTGGCGCTTTCCCGTGCGGTGTTCGCCGCCCGGGATGCCATTCTTGCGGGTCAGCACTCTGCCGACGACGTTCGAGCCTTGATGCGGGTACCTTTCGGCGATGCGCCGTTGGCGGAAATAGAGTATGCAGAGCTGGTGGATGCCGACTACCTGCAGCCGGTCACCGAGCTTCGCGCCGGGCAAACGGTGGTGGCGGCGGTAGCGGTGCACCTGGGTGGTGCCCGTCTCATAGACAACACGATTACGGAGGTACCCTCATGGGTCCAGTGATGCCCCGCGTGGGCGCGATATGCCTGGTGTTTGGCCTCGCCCTTGGGGCAGCGTCGGCCCAGGAGTGGCGCTACCCGGTTCGAACCGCCGGGGGCTTTGGAATCATCACTGAGGCCGGGGAGCAGATTGATGCCGGACCATTCGCGGCCCTAACTGCCTTCGACGAGCCTCTTGGACCCGCTAAGGTGGAAGGACGGTGGGGCTTTGTTGGGCAGGACGGGGCTTGGGTGATAGAGCCGAAATACCTGGAGGCGGACCGGTTTGCGGGAACGTGTTCAGACACCGCCGGCGACGCCAACGACGCCGCCTGTGTAGCCCGGGTGCGCACATCGGACGGATGGATACTCATCGATCAGGCGGGCCGTCAGGTGACTGCCACCGCGTACCCGGACCTCACCCCCGTGGGAGACGGTCTTGCCGGTTATCAGGGACCTGTCAGCGACACGCCATTCAAGAGGCCTGGCTTGTGGGGTGTCTTGTCCGTGGATGGGCGCGAACTCAGTGACCCGGTTCTTGACGGGGCTGCGCAACCGTCCGAGGGATTGGTCCCTGCTCAGCGATACCGCAAGTTCATTTTTCTGCGGCTTGAGCGCCGCTGGGGCTTCGTGGACGCGTCGGGTGATTGGGTGATTGAGCCCCGATTCACCTCCGTGCGTGCGTTTTCCGACGGACTGGCCCTGGTGTCAGACGGGAAGCAGGCCAGGTACATAAACGCCGCAGGCGATTCGCTGTTGACGGTGGATTATCCTGCGGCGCACCCGTTCTCGAACGGTCTGGCCCGGGTTGCCGAAGGCCCCACGGTAGGTTTCATCGATCGATCGGGAGACCCCGTGATCCCGCTGCGCTTCGAGGCCGCCTCGGACTTTGCTGAAGGCCGGGCGGCTGTCCGACTGGGCGGGGAGTGGGGATACATCGACACCGCGGGAAACTGGGTGATTGAGCCCCGATTCCAGGTGGCTGGCGCGTTTCAGGGACCCCTCGCCCGCGTGGTGGATGGGGGACGCGAGTACTACATCAACGGCACCGGACGCATCGTGTGGTCCGGCGATTGAAGCAGGCCGGTCGCGCCGGCGCACAGCGCCTCATCAAGCCGCCCGGCTCACCGGACAAGGCCGCCCGTCAGTCCTCGAACTGCTCGTAGACGTTGATGATGTCCTTGACCAGTCGGTGACGGATGACGTCTCCCTCGTCAAAATAGATGAACTCGATGCCTTCGACGCCTTCGAGAATCTTCCGGGCCTGAACCAGGCCACTGTCCGAGCGACGGGGCAGGTCCGTCTGAGTCACGTCTCCAGTAATGATGGACCGGCTGTTTGCGCCCAGACGGGTCAGAAACATCTTCATCTGGGGAGTCGTGGCGTTCTGTGCCTCATCCAGGATGACGAAGGCCGAGTTCAGCGTTCGCCCGCGCATGTACGCCAGCGGCACGATCTCGACGATGTTCTGCTCCATCAGGGAGGTGAGGTTCTCCTTCGAGAGCATGTCCTCCAGCGCATCATAGAGCGGTCGCAGGTACGGGTCGATCTTCTCCCGGAAATCCCCCGGAAGGAAGCCGAGGCGCTCGCCCGCCTCCACGGCCGGCCGACACAGGACGATGCGGGTGACCTGTTTGGACTTCAGCGCGGCAACGGCAAGGGCCACAGCGGTGTAGGTCTTACCCGTACCGGCCGGTCCCACGGCAAAGACGATGTCGTGCGTTCGTGCCGCGTTGACCAGATTGGCCTGGTTGGGTGTCTTTGCGCGCACGACGCCTCCGGAGGGCGTAAACACGACTGCATTCTGCGCACCCGCCCCGACTCCGACGCCATCGCCGGAGTCACTCAGCGCAAGCATGGTCTCGACGTCATTCTCGGTCAGGTGTCCGTTGCGGTTCACCAGAACAACCATCTCGTCCAGAATGCGCGCGATCTGCTTCAGACTGTGCTTGCTTCCGTTAAGCAGGACCTGGTTGCCTCGGGCAGTGATGCGGGTCTCCGGAAACGCATCCTCGATGCGCCGGAGGTAGACATCATTGAAGCCGAAGAGGAGGAGGGGTTCGGCCTTGTCGATCAGGATGCGCTGTTCTGCCAAGGTGTATTATCGGGGGCTGAAGAATTTGATTGAGTCGACACCGGAAGCATGATGAAAGACGACCCTCGTCGCACGCTCGTCGTTGAGTTTACCAAGATGAGCGGGGCCGGAAACGACTTCATCGTACTGGACAACCGCTTTTACTTCTTTGGGGTCCAAGAGTTGTCCCGTCTCGCGCAAACATATTGTGCGCGGCGCACGGGAGTGGGTGCAGATGGCCTCCTGGCCATGGAGAACTCAGAGACGGCTGACTTCCGGATGCGGTACTTCAACGCGGACGGTTCCGTGGGCTCCATGTGCGGAAATGGGGCGCGCTGCCTGGTGAAGTACGCGGCGAACGCCGGCATCGAGTCCCGTCCCCTGCGGTTCGAGACGGACGCCGGAGACTATTCAGCGGAATTGGTGGAGGAGGAGGTGCGTCTCTTCATCCCCGCCTATCAGGGTTTTGAGCAGCTTCCCGCCGATGATCATGGGCCGGAGCGCTGCTATCTCTGGACGGGGACCGAACACCTGGTGGTATTCTCGGATGACGTCGCGAAGGCTCCAGTAGGGACGCTGGGCCCCCGGCTGCGTCAAACCAATCCTCCGGCCGGCGCCAACGTGAACTTTGCCCAGGTCGATGGGGAAGGGCTGATTCTCAGGACCTGGGAGAAAGGGGTCGAAGGTGAAACCCTGGCGTGCGGCACGGGCGCCACGGCCGCTGCTGCCGCCGCC
>JABDJZ010000205.1 GCA_013003255.1 Rhodothermales bacterium | reverse complement strand
CCCCTCGCGGGCATAGCTCTGGTTGAGCCACGAGATGTCATTCTCCGGACCTGCGATGAACCCGTCGAAGGAACAGCCCATATAGACGCGAACGCGGGGGATTGCCATCTCTGCAGCGGTTGAGTTCCGGGTCAGTTGACGACTACGGATGGGCCTTCGTAAGGTGCCTCCTCCAATCCATCGAAGTCTGATGCGCACCTCTTTCACCGCCGCCTTGCTCCTGGTTCTGATGTCTTCGACGGCCCAAGCCCAGGAACAGCCGCCCTGGGTCCAGGATCTGGAGGCACCTGCGTATTTCGCCGTTCGCGTAGCGGACATGGATCAGGCCACGCGATGGTACAAGCAGGCCTTTGGATTGAATGACTCGGTGAGGTCGGAGGCGGATGACGGTACCTGGCAAATCCACAACCTGGTGAGCGGCTCTCTGCAGGTGGAGCTGATCTGGATGGAAGGGCTTCAGTCCGGCGGCCGGCGCTTGGGCATTGCAAAGGTTGGATTCCGGGTGGCGGATATCGATTCCGTGGCTGATCGCGTGGAAGCGCATACCGGGGAACGCCCCCGCATCGTCACGTTTGAGCCGCTCTCGCAACGCATCCTCCAGCTTCGCGACCCGGAGGGCAACGTCATCCAGCTGATAGGCTCGATTGATCCCTGAGCGCGAGGCCGGCGTTAAAGGCGAGTCCCTATCGTTCTGCCGCGGCGGGCCCCAACATTCGCGGACGCTTCGGCCACACGGACCTCCCTCCTTGCGTAGTTTCGGCTGACCAACCCTTCGCCCATGAGCCCACTCGAGAACACCAAGAAGTACGTCTCCATCGCCGGCAACATCGGGGCCGGAAAGAGCTCGCTCACCAGACTGCTCTCAGGCTATTTCAAGTGGGAGGCCATGTTTGAGCGGGTGGATGACAACCCGTACCTCAGCGACTTCTATGAGGACATGCAGCGCTGGTCATTCAACCTGCAGGTGTTCTTCCTCTCTTCCCGCTTCAACCACCAGCGGAGAATCGAGGAGCTTCCGCACTCCATCGTCCAGGACCGCTCCATCTACGAGGACGCCGAGATTTTCGCGCGCAACCTCTACGAGATGGGGCTGATGTCCAGCCGCGATTTTGAGAACTACACGGAGCTCTTCCAGATCATGACTTCCTACCTGAAGTCACCGGATCTCCTGGTCTACCTCAAGGCCTCGACCCCAACCCTGGTCCAGCACATTCAGTCGAGGGGCCGCGCTTTCGAGAGCACCATTCGCATCGACTACCTGGAGCGGCTGAACAAGCACTACGAGAACTGGGTGAATCGCTATGATCTGGGCCCCAAGCTCATCATCGATGTCGATGAACTCGATTTCGTGAACGTGGAGGATGACCAGCGGGAGATCATCGCGCGGATTGAGAGTCGGCTGTTCGGCCTCTTCCCGGAGTAGGTTAGTTGCGAAGGCTACTGCTCGCGATTGGGTCCCTGCTGCTGACCGCGTCCGCCGCCGGTCAGGACGCGTCGACACCGTCGTTTGCGGATTCAGCCCTGGTGCAGCTTGACCTGCCCGCGCCGGTTCGCCCACCAAGACTTCCCTATCTGGACGCGGCAGCCTATCTCGGCGAAGTGCGCGGCGCCTGGGTCTACGACTTCGGAACACCCGGATGGCCGGATGGATGGAGCCCCTTCGGCATCGACCCGGGACGCGTGGGCGTGCAGTTGGACGGCTTGCTGCTTGATGACCCGGTGACCGGAAGGCCGGCCTACGAACTACTCCCTTACGACAAGCTCATCAGCCTGGACCGCAAAGGCATCGTGCTGGGACGCCCGGAGGGCATGTCGGGTGCGCTGTCGGACTACCGCTCCAATCGCCCGGTTACAGAGATGGTCTACCGATCCACCAGCACGGGCCTGCAGCAGGTGTCGGTTGTCCACGCCCAGACGCGCCGCGCGGGTGCGGCCGGCGACATCCAGTACCTGTTCGGGTACGCCGGGGCGGGATCGCGGGGCGAATATGACGGAAGTGAACTCGAGCGCAAACGCCAGATCCTCCTCCGAGTCCAGCGCAATGGCCGGAGACTCTCCTGGGAGATCGGCGACATGTTCAACAGGCACCGCGTCGGGGCCCACAGTGGTGTTGAGCCCTTCGCCGGATTCACGTACGAGTCCATTTACGTTCGCCTCGGCGCTACCGTGGGCAATCCATCCGCCAAGCGGGAGTTGGAGCGCAACGACTCATGGATCAGGCTCACACTCCCCGGTACCGGCACGTCCCTGAAGACGTCCAGAACCACCTCCACACTGGTCTACCGAAACACCCCGGACACTACCGAGGCCCGCGTGACCCGGTTTGCCACGGAGTTGAGGCAACCCTTCTTCGGGGGGCGATTCCATCTGGGCGTTAAAGGACACACCGACTCCTATCGAGCCGACTCGGCATGGACCCGTCAGACCGAGACGCGCTCCGAGTTGCTGGGCTCGCTGGAGGGCCGTCACCGCATAGGCTCAGGCAGGGTCTCCTGGTCGGCCGGAGCACTCATGGCCGACCTGGGCGTGCCTGGACCGGACGGGTCCACAGATCCGGCCGTGGAGCCTGTGTTCTCGGTTGACCTAGAATGGATGGGTGGCGTGGTTCGGCCATTCATCCACTCCCGGAACGGCGTCCGCCTTCAGTCCGCCGCCGACCTCTTCGGATTCGGAGAAACCTATCAGCCACTGGGCGACAGACTTGAGGGACGCCAGGCCGTGGACGAACTCGGTGTGAGCTTCCGGCCGGGCTGGCTCCACGTGCTCGCGAGCGTAGCCGCCTCGCGCACCACAGACGGGGCGGAGCGGGTCTTCAACGCTACGAACGACACGCTCTCGGTAGCCCCCTACACGGGACTCCGAACCCGAACATCTGCCACAGG
>JABDJZ010000201.1 GCA_013003255.1 Rhodothermales bacterium | reverse complement strand
CGCGCGATCGAGGCGAGCAGGGAGCCTGCGAAGCCGCCCCCGACAATGGCCAGGTCAACCCGCATGGCACTCCAGACAGGCTACGGTCGGCAGCACCGTCTGGCCGTGGTTGATGGCGCCCATGCGTTCAATCCTCGCGTCCCGACAGGTGTCACACGAGGCAAACCGCTCCGCGTCCCAGAGATCCACGAACGTCCGACCGGGGCCCGGCAGTAGCGCTTCCTGCACGTCCTCCAGCTGCCTGAGGGTCGGCTCCTGAAAGGCGCCCGTGGCCGCGAGGTGATCCATGGCCCCATTGCCGGCTCGGGTCGGAATGACGGCAACCACCCGGCACCCCGCTCCCCGGGCGAAGGCCACGGACCGCTCCGCCCATTTCCCGAATTCGCCCGCCGGGGTCCAGGGCAGACCAAGCAGGACAAAGGCGCGTGCATGAATCCCCCAATCCTGGAGCCGCTCCGCCGCGAGCGCAAAGTCGTCCAGCGTCATCTGCTTGTTGAGTCGGGGCAGCACCTCCGGATGCACGGTCTCTAGTCCCATCGCCACTTCCAGTTCGCCCGAAAGTCCGTCCTGGAACGCCCGGAGGTCCTCGCTGCACATCCGGGGATGGTTCTCGATGATCACGGAATCGAACCCTGCCAGACGTCCCGCCAGGGCGTCCCGGTCACTGGCGGGAATGGCGCGCCGATCCAGAAAATTCCCCGCGTTGTAGAGCTTGATGTGGCGGACACCAGGCGTGGATGCGATGGCGTAGTCCACCTGCTCCAGCACCTGTCCCGGCTCGACCGAATGATCGAGCGTGTGCGTCCAGAGGTCGCACATCAGGCACGTGTATGGGCACTCCCGGTTGGTCAGAAACACCGTCAGCACATCCTCCACCGTTCCGGCGGCCGTCCGCTCGGCCTCCACGGAGATGGCGTACGGCCGGGCGGGATCCAGGGAGGCCTTAGGACCCCGCAGCCGTCGAATGGATGCGGTGTCGAGTGGATTCAGGAGTAGGCCTCAGCGAAGGCAATGCGGTACGGCATCTCGGACTCGGGAAAGACATCCTCAAACGTCGAATCATCCACGACCCCACGCTGGAACCGCCGTTTCTCATACACGGGCATGGCCTCCCCGGTGAGCTGGCGAATGCCACGAGCCACGACCTCGCCCTTCAGGGCATACAGTCTCTCGTGATCCCAGTCGGTCAGTTCAATGAAGGGAATGCCCTCGGCCACGGCGATGACCTCGGTCACGGCGAACGGGCTAAACCCGGAAAAACCCAGGTGTCGCGCCGGCGCCCAGGAGCGGACGTGACCGCGGCTCTGACCACCCGAATAGGTCAGCGAGTGCTTGATGGCGTGGACGCCCCAGCCCTCCTGGTAGAGCATGAGGTTGTTGAGCACGGACCGAATGGTCAGTTCCGGATTCTCCTCGATGGGATAGTCCTTGAGGTTCTCGTCACCCCCGTCTCCATCGATGAGGTAGCGCCAGTCTGGATACCGGTTCCGAATCTCGCGGCAGAGAGCCAGGCCTGCGGTCGCAGCCTGCACGTCCAGCGGCTTGTAGTCCTCGATCACCCGAACCGCGTCGGCATAGTTGAGGTCCTCGGTGGCCACGTCCACGACTTCGAGGTAGATCGAGTGGCCGAGTTGGCTCAGGAAGTCCAGTGCCTGGTCCGCGTCCTTTCCACCCTGCACACGAAGCGTGAACGCCTTCAGCCGAGTCGGCGCGTCGCCCCGGGCCTCCAGCAAATGCCTGATGGTGAGAAAGACCGCTCCGCTGTCAATACCACCCGAGAAGAGGACGCCGATGGGTTCATCCTTCGGGATCGTATCCAGCCAGCGGTCACACACCTCCGCGAGGGCGCTGATGTACCGGCGGCCAATCTCGTCCAGGTCCGTGGACCAGCGGTTTCGCACCGGTTCAAAGAATCGGCGATAGTCGGGGTTGGGGTCCGGGCAGCCCAGCAGTTCCAGCTCCACCATGTAGTGCGCCGGCACCATCCGGGTATAGGATGGGTGGAACTGGTCGCCGAGGCCTTCGGCATTCAGGAAATCCCGGATCTCATCCATCCGTTCGGCCACAACCAGACAGGGCCCTTCTGCACGCTTGGCCAGGAAATACCGCATGGGGCGGCCGATTGAGCGCGCCATGCGCACGATCCGACCATCCCTGTGGAGCAGCGCGAACTGCCCGGAAACACGGCCGAGCGCTTCGACATCGCCATCGGCGAGCGCGGCCCGGGCTGCCTGCTCATCAGACCCCAGAAAGACGTTTGCGGCGGGGTCCATCAGGTTCTCAACCCGCTCCTGGTAGCTGTGTCCAATCATCGGTTTCCTGTCTTTCAGCGTCTTGATCACGTACTCTTCGGCGCGGGGAGAAGATACGTACCTTGCCGCTCGTTCTTCCCCGAGCCCAATGCCCCGATTCGCACTTCTCCTGCTCTGCATGGTAGCTGCCTGCGCCACCCCTCCCCAAGAGCCCGCCCTTGTGCCGCTCCCGGTCTCGGCCGAGTGGAATGGCGGGTCGTTCACCTGGACCGGCCAACTCACCGCATCCGGTCCGGAGACAGACGTCCTGGCTCAGCGGATACGCGCCGAACAGGTAGAAACCGGTGGTCACGTACAGACCCGGCTCACGGTAGGCATGGAGGCGGAGGCATATCGCCTTGAGATCGGTCCGGAGGGGGTGCAGATTCACGCATCGGACGCGGCCGGCCATTTCTATGGCCTTCAAACGCTGGGCCAGATCCGGGAACAGTCACCAGAGAGTGCCCTCCCACAGGGTGTGGTGGAGGATGCCCCGCGCTTTGCCTACCGCGGCCTGCAACTTGACGTCGGTCGCCACTTCTTTGACGTGGCGTTCGTCAAGAAGTACCTCGACCTGATGGCCCGCTACAAGCTGAACTCCTTCCACTGGCACCTGACCGAGGACCAGGGTTGGAGGCTGGAGATTGACCAGTACCCGAGACTGACTGAAGTGGGCAGCTGCCGCGCGGAGACCATCAAGGAGAAGAACTTCAACCCGTTCGTCGGCGACGGTACGCCCCACTGCGGCTACTACACCAAGGATGATGTGCGCGAGGTTCTGGCCTACGCAGCTGAACGGCACATCCAGGTCATACCGGAAATTGAGATGCCCGGCCACGCGCGAGCTGCCCTGGCAGCGTATCCGGAATACGGCTGCACCGGAGGTCCGTACGAGGTGTCCACGGTCTGGGGCATCCACGATGATGTCTTCTGTCCGTCCGAGGCCACCTTCACGTTCCTCGAAAACATTCTGACCGAGGTCCTCGAGCTCTTCCCCTCCGAGTACATCCACATAGGTGCCGACGAAGTGCCAAAGCGTCAGTGGGAGGCTCACGAGGAGACGCAGCAGATCATGGCGCGCGAAGGTCTCGCTGACGAGGCTGAATTGCAGAGCTGGTTCATCCGCCGGATCGAGCGATTCCTGAATGCCAACGGGCGCACCCTCGTGGGATGGGACGAGATCCTCGAAGGCGGCCTGGCCCCGAATGCGGTAGTCATGTCCTGGCGAGGAACCGAGGGAGGCATCGCGGCGGCGCGGCAGGGTCACGACGTGATCATGACGCCAACCCGGCACCTCTACCTGGACTTCTATCAGGGGGCGAAGGAATCGGAGCCCATTTCAGCGGACTGGTCGGGATATCCGCTTCCGCTCGAACAGGTCTACGAGTTTGATCCCATACCCTCAGAGTTGACCCCCGAGGAGGGCCGGCACGTGCTCGGTGCCCAGGGCAATGTCTGGACCGAGTACATGAAGACCCCCGACAAGGTGGAATACATGGTACTTCCCCGGGCCCTGGCACTGGCCGAGATGGTCTGGACACCACAGGCCTCGCGGGACTTCGGGGACTTTGAGCGTCGCCTGGAAACGGAACTCACCCATCTGGGGCAGGCCGGGTATACCTATCGGCCGCTGGCGGGGCCGACTGCCGAACAGGCTAGCCTGAACTAGGGGCCACCACAGCTAGAACCGATCGACCTCCTGGTAGGCCTGAATCACGGCCTCCTCGCCTTCGGCATCCGGCATCGAATTCCCGTGCTCCATCCCGATGACGCCGGTGAACCCTTTCCCGGCGATGTGGCGGAAGACATTGCGGTAGTTGATCTCACCGGTGGTGGGCTCTTTCCGACCGGGATTGTCGCCCACCTGGAAGTAGGCAATCTCGTCCCAGGCCGCGTCGATGTTGGGAATGAGGTTGCCCTCGGTGATCTGCTGGTGGTACAGGTCGTCGAGGATCTTTACAGAAGGTGAGTCGACGGCGCGGCAGACCGCGTATGCCTGCGGTATGCGCTGTAGCCACAGGCCCGGGTGGTCACGGTGGGGGTTGAGCGGCTCGAGGACCGCCGTGAGCCCGGCCGGCTCGAGGATCTCCGCGCAGCGGCGCAGGTTGTCCACCACGTTGGCGAACTGGTAGTCGGGGTGCAGCCGCAGGTCCAGCGGCCCCGGCACGACCGTGCACCAGCGCGCGCCCACGCGCCCGGCGACCTCGACCGCGCGGCGCATGGCGCCGGTCACGGCCTCGGTGACCTCGTCGCTCGAGAGCACGAAGCTCGGGTTCCTCCACTCGGCGTAGGCGACGAAGACGCCCATCTCCATGCCCAGCTCGTCGAGGGCCTTGCCGATGCGCTCCTGCTCGGCGACCTCGCGGCCCGGCAGGCCGTTGTCCTCGAGGGCCCGGAAGCCCTCGTCGTGCATGAACTTCAGCTGGTCGATGCGGTCGGCGCCCGCGTGGTGGCGGAACATGCCGAAGTGGGGGGCGTACTTCAG
>JABDJZ010000183.1 GCA_013003255.1 Rhodothermales bacterium | reverse complement strand
CTTCAGGAGAGATCCCGTGGTCTCGATCCGGTCCGACTCGGTGAGTTCGGGCAGCGCCGGGTAATCCGCTCCGTCAAACCCGACCATCTTGTAGCGCCCGTGGTCAGTAGTCAGCATTACGTTGAAGTCCCCGTCCGCCTCAAAGCTAACCGGCACCTCGGGCAATGCCCGTAGCGTATCAATCAGTCGCTTGGCCGGGACGGCAACGCGGGTCGGACCACCGCCTTCGCCGACCTCGACGGGAAGGGACAGCTTCTGCCGGATTGAGATCTCAAGGTCCGTCGCGCTCAGTCTGAGCGTCGCGCCGTCCTGCTCGAACAGGATGCACTCCAGGATGGGAAGCGTGCTCTTGGAAGGCACGGCTCCGTTTACGGTTTGAAGGGCACGAAGGAGCTCGACACTGGAAGCGGTGAATCTCATTGCGGGGTGGCCGGAGGCCTGCAGGTCGCTGAACGGTAACTGGTGACGGGGCGCGAAACGGGGGCGCTGCCGCGTCGCCGGGCGGATGCCCGGAAGTTAACGCACATATGGCTGGCGTGCGCTCGCGAGGCCTCCGAAAAACGCTATTTGCGTATGAAAAGAGGCCCTTCGCAAGCAGGGCGCAACACGGGCTCTCGCAGGGCCTGCGCTACCGCGCGCGCAACTGGAGGCGGTTGCTGATCTCCTCGATCATGCTCTTGAATTTGGCGTCGGTCTCGATCTGGTTTTCCACGCTCTGGTTGGCATGGATCACCGTCGAGTGGTCCCGACCGCCGAAGTGCAGTCCGATGGTCTTCAGCGAATGCTGCGTCAGCTGCTTGCTGAAGTACATGGCCACCTGCCTTGCCTGTACCACCTCCCGCTTCCGGGTTTTGGCGCGAACAAGATCCTCAGGGATGGAGAAGTAGTCGCAGACCAGCTGCTGAATCTCCTCGATGGTCAGCGTAACCCGCGTCTCCTTGATGAGGTCGGCCAGCACCTCGCGTGCCATCGTAACGTCAATTTCCCGTTTCCGCAGCGTGGAATGGGCCAGGAGCCGGATCAGGGCGCCTTCCAGCTCCCTGATGTTGCTCTTGATGTTGTGGGCCACGAACTCCAGCACGTCGTGCGAGACGTCGATCCCGTCTTCCTCACTCTTGCGGTTCAGGATGGCCGTCCGGGTCTCGAGATCGGGCACCTGCACGTCAGCAGCCAGCCCCCACTGGAAGCGGGAAAGCAGGCGTTCCTCGATGCCGTGGATGTCCTTGGGCGGCCGGTCGGCCGAGAGCACGATCTGCTTGCCGCTCTGGTGCAGGGCGTTGAAGATGTGAAAGAACTCTTCCTGGGTCTTCTCCTTGCCGCCGAAGAACTGCACGTCATCGATGATGAGCAGGTCTATCTGGCGGTAGAAGAGCGAGAACTCGGCGACCCGGTTGTGCTGGATGGCCTGAACGAACTCGGTGGTGAACCGCTCGCTGGAGACATACAGGACGGACTGCCCCGCGTTGCCGGCTGCCACGTAGTTCCCGATGGCCTGGATCAGATGCGTCTTGCCCAGCCCCACTCCGCCGTACATCAGGAATGGGTTGAAGCTGGTGCCGCCCGGTCGCTGCGCGATGGCCAACGCTGCAGAGCGGGCCAGCCGGTTGCAGTCTCCTTCAATGAACCGGTCAAACGTGTAGTTGGGGTTCAACCGGCTGTCGACCTGCACCTTCTGGATGCCAGGGATGACGAAGGGACTGGAGACGGGCGCTGCGGCTGACGGGGTAGCTTCGTGGGTGCGCCCCGATGGCGCGGTGACGGCTCGGCTGCGGGTGGCAATCGGCGCGTCGGCTACAGGTTCGTTGGCCGCATGCCGGGCGGGGAGGTGCAATGAGGCACCCTCGTAGCCCTGGTCAATGTCGTCCTTCTCGATGACCACGTCGTAGAACAGGCGCCCGCCGGGACCCAGGACCTTGGTCACTGTTTTGCGAAGGAGCGAGTAATAATGCTCCTCCAGCCATTCGTAATAGAACTGGCTGGGCAGCTGAACGGTCAGCCGGTGGAGTTCACCTTCGCTCTCCAGAGAGAGTGGTTTCAGGGGGGCGAACCAGGTCCGGAAACTCTGCCGACTGATGTTGTCCCGAATAATCTCGAGACACTCGTTCCAGGCATTTTCCGGGCTTCGGGACATGGACGGTTTTCCAGTGGGCGTGACGTGCCCGACCGGGTGGAACTCCGCACTCCTGTCCTTTCAAACCCGGAAGATCTGGCAGCTTGTTCACAATTCCCGTGTCGGAACCACGGGGTTGCGCTGCATCCGGAAAAGGCAGGCAGGAGCGGAAAAGTCCTGGGGTCTGGTTTGTAAATCGTTGGCGGACAACACCTTGGCGACTCGAGCCAGCCGAAACGCCCACAGGCGCCCCTCGGCAGGTTCATGCTGCCCTCAATCCAGATTGCGTTTCGCACAGGTTGTCCACACTTGAAAACCGCGCGAAGCACGGGCAAGTCACGGGCCAACGATGTGTCGCTGCGGGCGCAACCACGGGGGGAGTGTCGCGTCCAGCTCCAAGCCGGGCGATCCACGGCTGGATTGTCGAAATCACTGCGTTTCCGGTGAAGTTGCGCAGTGACGTCGGGTGGGACAACGATTGTACAGCCCGCCCCACGAAACGTCAAGGAGTCACTCTGCGAAATCGGATGACGTTTCCCGGGATTCTCGATGACGGACCTGCCGGGCCACGCACCACCCCATAAGGTCTTGTCAATGCGGCATCAGAATCGTACTTTCTCTGATCTGTGCAATGCTCACGGACTCCATCAATGGTGCGTCTGGACATCGGCGGATTCAAGTCAGGAGGCAGAAGTCTCTCCAGGGAACTGGAGGCTGCCGAGCTGGGCCTGGATCCCAACGACTTCGAGGCTCTCAATGTGGAGATCGAGCTGGACCGCGAGGGTGACCGAATCCTCGTTCAGTTCGAGACTTCCGGGACAGCGCACCTGATCTGTGACAGAACAAGCGAGCCGTTTGCTCAGGAAGTTCAAGGAACACATACCTTGCTCTTCGTTCCACACGACCGTGTGGAGAGCCTCTCGGACGGGTCCGATGACGTCGTTGGGTTTGATCCAACGGACACCTCGTTGGACGTGACCGATGCGGTTCGCGACACCTTGCTGCTCTCGATCCCACTGCGAAAAATCGCGCCGGGGGCAGAAGATCTGGAGATACCGACTGCGTTCGGTGAATCCGGTGAGGACATAGACCCACGGTGGGAGGCGCTCCGCAAGCTGCAACAGCAGTCCGAATAGTGCCCCCTCCAACCCGACAGAAAAATGGCTAACCCGCGTAGAAAAAATTCGAAGGCCCGCTCCCGCAACCGGCGCGCGCACTACTACAGTCGTCTGGAAGCGCCCACGACGATGGAGTGCCCCAACTGCGGAGAGACGAAGCTCATGCACCACGCCTGTCCTGCCTGTGGACAGTACCGGGGACGACAGATAGTGGATCGCAAGGAAATCGCGTAGCGCGATCCCAGGCGAAATGAATATCCGGGTCGCGGTAGATGCGATGGGTGGCGATCACGCTCCGGGCGTGGTCGTGAAGGGGAGTATTGCGGCGGCGAAACGCAGCGACTCCCTCCATGTCATGCTCTTCGGACCCGCTGACGTGATTGAGCCGCTGGCCCGGGAGGCCGGAGCGCCAGCCAACGTAACGGTTCACGATGCCCCGCAGGTCATCGACATGGCCGAGTCGCCGGCCTCAGCGGTCAAGGGCAAGCCCAACTCCTCCATCTGCCAGGGGCTCGGTGCCGTGGCCGCCGGAAAGGCGGATGCCTTCATCAGTGCAGGCAACACCGGCGCCTGCATGGCCGGCTCGCTGTTCATCCTTGGAAGGCTGCCCGGCGTGTCCAGGCCGGCCATCCTGGGTGTCTACCCGACCATCTAGGGTCGGTGCATGCTGCTGGACGCCGGCAGCAACATGGACTGCAAGCCGGACCACCTGGTGCAGTTTGCCCACATGGGCTCGGTCTACTCGGAGCGGGTGCTCAAGGTGGATCGTCCGTCGGTCGGCCTTATGAACGTGGGTGAGGAGCCCGGCAAGGGCAATGAGCAGACCAAGGAGGCACATGGTCTCCTGTCAGCGGCCGAACACCTCAACTTCATCGGCAACATCGAGGGTCGTGATGTCATGGAGCACGCGGCAGACGTCGTGGTCTGTGATGGATTCGTCGGCAACGTGATGCTCAAGCTCGGTGAAAGCATTGCCAGTGTGTTGCCGCGCATGCTGGGCGCCGAAATGAAGCGGCAGCGCATGTCTCCTGAAGAGCAGGCCGTGGTGGCGCGCGCATTGCTAGGCGTCGCCAAGCAATTTGACTATGAGGAGTACGGCGGAGTCCCGCTTCTCGGCGTGAAGGGTACTGTTATCCTCGGGCACGGCGGCTCGGGTGAAAAGGCCTTCGAAAACATGGTGCTCGTCGCGGTTGAAGCGGCCCGTCAGGACGTCCCCGGCTCCATTTCGGCCGCCCTGGCTTCCTGATTGCGGCTGGTGCCCCCGATCGGGGCGCGCTTTGTACTTTCCGCTCAGTTGAGCCCCTTCCATCTCCAACCCAACGCCCAAGTTCATGGTGCAAGCCGCCATCACCGCGATTGGACACTACCTGCCGGAAGGCCGGATGACCAACGCGGATCTCGAGAAGCTCGTCGACACTTCTGACGAGTGGATTCGAACCCGCACCGGCATTCGGGAACGACGCGTTCTGAAGGACCCGGGCAAGGCCACGGCCTTCATGGGAGCGGAGGCCGCCAAAGAGGTCCTTCGCAAGCGCGGCATCGGGGCCGACGAAATTGATGCCATCATTGTTGGCACCGTAACGCCGGACATGTTCTTTCCAGCCACGGCGGCCCTGATCCAGGCTGAGATCGGCGCCACGAATGCCTGGGGTTTTGACCTGTCTGCCGCGTGTAGCGGTTTCCTCTTTGCCCTCTCCACGGGGGCCAAGTTCATCGAGTCCGGCAGGCACAGCAAGGTGCTGGTGATTGGTGCCGACAAGATGAGCTCGATCCTGGACTACACGGATCGCACCACCTGCGTCCTCTTTGGCGACGGTGCGGGAGCCGTACTGCTGGAACCCAATGAGGATGGACTGGGCCTTGTCGACTCGATTGAACGTACCGACGGTTCCACCTGGGAAATGCTGTGCATGCGGGGGGGAGGCAGCCTCATTCCGCCCTCGCACGAATCCCTGGACCAGGGGCTGCACTTCATTACCCAGGAAGGTCGCTCTGTCTTCAAATACGCAGTCACCGGCATGGCCGACGTAGCTGCCGAGATCATGGAGAA
>JABDJZ010000179.1 GCA_013003255.1 Rhodothermales bacterium | reverse complement strand
TCGTAGATGTAGGCTTTCGGTCCGGGATGGAGATCCGTAACCGAAGCATTGTCCGCGAACTCGGGCAACCGCTTCGCACCCCACCAGCCTTCCCAGTCAAACTCGTTCTCCGGTGTGGCCGGGTCATCCCAGGAGAGCACCTTGTACCAGTCCACGTAGGGGGACTCCTGTTGACGGGCGTAGAGGTCCTGAAAGGCGAAAAAATCCTGCCCCGAGTGGTTGAACACGCCGTCGATCAGAACACGGATGCCGCGCGCGTGGGCCGCGTCTACCATCTCGAAGAACAGACCGTCTGCCGCGGTCATCTTCCATGTCGAAGGGTCCGAGGTCTCGGTGGCCATCAATGCAAAATCACCTTCCGGATCAGGCCCGAAGTACGGGTCGATATGATGGAAGGTGTTGCCATCATACTTGTGCTCGGACCGGGCCCAGAAGAGCGGGTTGAAGTAGATGCCTGTGATCCCCAGTTGCTCCAGGTAGTCCATCTTGTCCAGGACGCCCTGGAGGTCGCCGCCGTAGCGCCTGTCGCGTACGGTTTCCCAGTGTCGCTCCGCGATCTCGATCTCCCAGGGTGCGCGGTCATACCAGTCCGAAGTCCACTCGGTTGTGGTCCAGGACTCCGGGATGTTCTGGGGGTCGGGCAGGGGTTCGCGAATCGGATCGTTGTCAGGATCTCCGTTGGCGAAGCGTTCGGGGAATACCTGGTACCACACCATGTCCGCGGCCCAGTCAGGGACCGTCTCGGAGGACTCCGGGCCTTCCAGCAGCGTGCCGGTCGGCAGGGTTACCGTGGGGGCCGGGTCGGTGCACCCGGTCAGGAGTGCAAGTGCCAGGGTCGAGAGGACGCCGGCCCTGCGAATCGATTCGGAGCTGCCGGCCAGGAGAATCTTGGGCAGACGCATCTATTTCACCAGTACCATGGTTCGGGTGTGGGCTTTTCCAGCGGTCTCAAGGCGATAGAGGTAGGTCCCGCTCGGGAGACCCGAAGCGTCGAAGACCGCTTCATGCAGGCCGGCAGTCCGGGTGGCATCCACGAGCAAACGAACGCGGCGCCCGAGGACGTCAAAGACCTCAAGCCGCACCGGGCCAGCCTTGTCCAACTCGAAGGCAATCCGTGTCGACGGATTGAACGGATTGGGGTAGGCCGGGTGTAGGAGCTCGCGGTCCGGCAATTCAGCCCCGCTGTCCGTGCCGGTGTATACGGCGCCGTAGGGCAGGTCCGGCAAGGCAGGGAGGTCGAAGCCGGGAGCGTCGGAGGTGATGAACACCGTGGCACCGTAGGGTGGCAGCGTGATCTCAAACTCCCCGAGGTAGCTGCCGGACGTATCGGCGAGAATATCGTAGTACGGGACGGGTCCGTCGGTAGACATCTCCACGGTTGCAGACGGGTCCAGGGTCACGGTGGACGCCGTGTCGTCAAAATTGATGGCCACCACGGCATTCTGATCCAGGTAGGGCCTGGTAAACGCATATACCCGGGGCTGACCGGCGATGCGCCTCCCCGCGTAGATCACATCGTACTGCTGACTCCAGAACGCGGGAAATTGCTGACGCGCCTGGGCGAAGGCCTGGTAGTGCGTGGCCAGGACAGCGTTGTCCTCGGTGTTCCAACTCACCGCGGTTCGGCGCGTGTCTCCACTTCCTCCGCCATACCCCACTTCCTGCCCGGCGTAAACCATCGGAACGCCGGTGGCAGTCAGGAGGAGCGCCGACAGCGGTCGAGCTTCATCCGCTGACCGGTACTTGGCCATCCGCTCCTCATCGTGGTTCTCCAGAAAGCGGAAGTAGCGCGCATTCGGACCGGGCCAGAACCCGCCGTTGCGAATCGCGGAATCGTATCGGGTCAGGTCCCCATACACTCCGCGGAACGCGTCGTGAAACAGGCTCCAGTCGTAGCCGGCGTCGATGCCGCCCGCTACTGACGTACCACGAAGCGTGTCTGCGTAGTAGACCTCGGTCCCGCTGCCCGTCCCGGCAATCTCGGCCAGGATCCAGGCGTCTGGACGCTGCCGCTTGATCACCTCACGCGTCGGGCGGCCGAACCGCTCCACGCCGTATCGCCGGATGGGCCCCCACCAGACGTCCATCCGGAATCCGTCGATGTCAAACTCATCCAACCAGTAGGCAAACACGTCCAGCATCTCCGCCTGGAGGTCATCGTCATCCCAGTTGAGATTGGCCAGGTCCCCGAACCCGTCATACTTCCGGTAAAGGTTCTCCCCGTTGAAGGTCTGCCAGATCTCGGACAGGTTGGCACCCCGTCCGTCCTGGCCCCGGTTGTGGGCCGAGGGCGTGGTCTGGATGTAGTTCGAAAAGGCACCGCCCTCCTTGAGGCTGGATACCCATGGATGGTCGGGAGAGACGTGCGAAGGCGTCATGTCCAGGATCACCCGGATGCCCAGTTCATGCGCCCGTTCAACCAGCGCCCGCAAGTCGTCCTCGGAGCCGAGTCGCTCATCCACGCGCTTGAAGTCGATGATGTTGTAGCCCGCGCCGAGCCCGGTCATCCCGTTCAGGTTGCGCATGATGGGCATGAACCAGATGGTGTTGAAGCC
>JABDJZ010000081.1 GCA_013003255.1 Rhodothermales bacterium | reverse complement strand
GCCAAGGGGGCAACGGCCTCCAGCCTTCTGGCGGCCTTTGGCCGGATTGAGCTCGCTGATGCATCCGGTAGCCACAGCACCCTGTGGTTGAATGGCCGCCTGCCCGAGAACACGCCGTCGATGGCCTACACGGTGCCTCCAACGAGTCCGGGATCCGGCTTTGCGGCGTCCTTCGCGGGAGGGCGTTATGTCAGCGAGTCGGCCCGGGCTGAGGTGACGCTTTCGGGCGCTTCCTTCCCCGTCACAATTACGCCCTCGACGGCCATGACGGTCGAGGTATTGGCCGGCGACCAGGTAGCGTCGGTGCTCTCTGCCCCGGCGGGGGCGACGCTGGAGGTCGCTGATGCCCAGGCCACGAGGCTCCGACTCTCCACCGGAGGCGCGGCCGAGTTGCCTGCCGAGTTCAGCCTGGAGCAGAACTACCCGAACCCCTTTAATCCGGTGACGACCATCCGCTTCGGCCTGCCGGAGGCAACAGGTGTCACGCTGGAGATCTTTGACATGCTGGGCAGGCGCGTGGCGCAGTTGGCCTCGAGCGAGCCCTTCGCAGCTGGGTGGCATACGGTCAATTTTGACGCTCGTCACCACACCAGCGGTCAGTACTTCTACCGCATTCGGACGGAAGGACACGCCATCACCAAACGCATGGTGCTGCTGAAGTAGGTTTACCTGATCGTCATGCTGCGCGTGACGACACCGCTCCCGCCAACTAGCCGATATACATAGACCCCTACAGGCAGTGCACTCGCGTCCATATCCACTTGGTGCCATCCCGCTGTGAGGTTGGCATCCAAGGGCACAGCGACGCGGCGGCCCAGTACATCAAACACCTCCAGCCGAAACGATCCTTGTTCTGGGACGCTGAAGCGAATCTGGGTGTTGGTATCAAACGGGTTTGGGTGGTTCTGGTCCAGGGTCAAGCCGGCAGAAATAGGCTCATCGGCGCTGAGCCCAACCACAAATTCTGCAGTTCCGGTCGGCAGAGAAACAGCCATTCCCGCTCCGACGCTCCGTCGCTCCCCATCTATTTCGATCCAAGCGTCCTCGATCGTTGTTAGCGTTAGCGGGGTTGCCGTTCCCTCGAGCACCACCTGGCCCCGCGAGGCGGGTTCCGCATACCGTCCAGACGCAAAGCTCGCCTTGAGGCGTGAGCCCGGAGCAACTGGGGGTGGCGTATAGGAGCCGGGCTCAGTGCCCACCAACGGTGCCTTAAGGAACAACTCCCTGACCGAGCCTGACCCATCCTTCAATTGAAGCCTCGCGGCCCCGGCAAGCGGATCACGGCCCGGCTTGGCACTGGAGGTGCAAGTCACGGTAACGACTCCAGCTGCCAAGGCCCGAAGCCAGTAACCCTCACCCGGCTCAAATGTGGCTGCCGACTGGTACGACCCGTCGAAGCCGAAGAAGGTGCCCGGCAGGAGGATGGCATCGCCATCAACCGCTGCCGTGAGCGGCACTGAGCAGTTGGGGCCAGAGACCATGTTCCACCCTTCCGCCATGTTTAGTGAAACCGAGTTTGCGGAGGTCCCCTCCATGCTGACAGAGCCCCCGTCGCTGAAGCGAAGCCAATAGCCTCGGCCAGAAACGATCGATTCGGGACTCGGCGTCTGGTAGGAGCCGGCAAACTCGAAGAGCGTCCCGGCAATGGCGTCCGGGAAGAGATCGGAAACGGCCAAGGTTTCCGAGAAGGGAGACCCGATGATATTCCAACCCACGGCAACCGTGGTCGAGACTGTGCTGACCGCTGGACAAGAAACGAAGCTGTAACCTGGACCATTCCCTAGTCCCTGCGGCAGCGCATCCAGCCATTGGATGAAGGCCTCGCTATTCGGAGCGCACAACCCTTCGGTTCCTCGGATGGCTAGCGAAACCAGGGCCGTCAGATTGGTCAACTCCTGAGGAAGCGGTCCTGAGAGGCCGAGATCTTCGAGTGCGAGCTGTTGCAGACTGGTCAGATTGCCCAGCTCTGCCGGCACGGCACCGCTCAGGCCGGCGTTCCCGGTCAAGAAGAGGTGTTGCAGGGTCGTCAGGTCGCCGAGTTCGGGCGGAATTGGGCCGGACAATTGGTTGTCATGTAGCGTGAGTTGGGTCACACTGGACAACCCACCGAGAGACGGCGGTATGGGGCCAGTAAGTTGGTTCTGCGCAAGCAGGAAATTGCGGACCTGTGCAAGCTGGCCCAGCTGTGGAGGGATCGGGC
This sequence comes from Rhodothermales bacterium, assembly GCA_013003255.1. Lineage (GTDB taxonomy): Bacteria > Bacteroidota > Rhodothermia > Rhodothermales > UBA10348 > JABDJZ01. Next base: position 3,036 of record JABDJZ010000081.1, on the reverse strand, counting down.
CCGATAGTTGGTTTCCGAACAGGAAGATGTCTACCAGTGCATGGAGTTGGCCGAGTTCCGGAGGGATTGGACCGGATAGACCGCTCTCCCGCAGGTAGAGAAGTTGAAGTTGCGAGAGATCTCCCAGCGTCGATGGAATACTTCCGGTTAGTGCGTTGGATGACAAATCGAGGCCCCGAAGCTCAGAAAGCGCACCCAGTTCCGAAGGAATGGGGCCAGTGAGTTCTGTACGATTGAGCCGGAGCTGACGAAGACTGGCCAACTGAGCCAACTCAACTGGAATACTCCCGCCAAGCGGATTCCCGTCAAGCCAGAGATCCGTCAATTTCGAAGCCAGTGCCAGCTGGGGTGGAATCGGACCCGTCAGATCGTTTCCACTGAGAAGCAGTTGCAGAAGCTCGGGCATAGAGCCAAGCCAGTTAGGCAAAGGTCCAGACAGCTGATTGTAGTGCATCCAGATCGCCCGGATGTCTGGGAGCGATCTCAGAACCTCCGGGAAGTCTCCGCTGAACTGGTTGAACTCAAGGTGGAGTATTCGCAGCGAGGTGAGGGCGGCCATCTCCGCGGGTAGGGTACCCGTGAGGGCATTGCCGTCCAGATAGAGCGTCTTGAGAACTGCCATATCGCCAAGTTCAGGCGGTATGGTTCCGGTCAGGTTGTTTCCCCCAAGGTCGAGATACTGGACCCCTCTGGAATCGGCCGTTTGCACGCCGTGCCAATCTGCGACGCGTGGAGTGAACCAGTTCGTGGTGTTGGACCAGTTCGGACCGTCCGTTGATTGGTAGAGCGCGACCAACGCCACGCAGTCTGCCACCGGGACATCCGTAACCGTGGTGCAATCGAAGAGCACTGCCGGTTGGACGTCGATGACGAACTGAATGGAGCCGGTCAAGGCTCCGTCGGAGGCTTGCACCTCAATTGTCCATTGCTGGACATCGCTCGGGAAAGGGGTTCCTGCGAGGGTTGCCGTGTTATCTCCGTTGTCCGTCAGAGATAGCCATGAAGGAAACCCAACTGGTGCGAAGGTCAGATCCTCTCCATCGACGTCGGAGGCCTCTATGGGCACTTCGAACGACGCTCCCGCTCGGGCAGTCTGTGTTCCAGGATTGGCGATAACCGGTGCGTCGTTCACGGGTGTGACCATGATCGTGACGGCCGCGCTTTCAGAAGTCGCAGCGCCGTCGTGCGCGGTAAACGTGAAGGTGTCCTCACCGTGGAAATCCGCACTAGGCGTATATTCGACCTGTGCGCCCGACAGCACCGCCTCGCCGGTCCCCGGTGTGGTAGCAATCCTGAAGGTCAGAGGATCACCGTCCGCATCCGATCCGGTTAGGGTCACCGTCAACTGCGTGTCCTCCGGAGTGCTTACCGACTGTGCCGTAGCAGTGGGGATGGAATTCGGCGTCCCCGTCACCGTCATCGTGCCCAGATTGAAGTAGGCACCCGCCCGCTCAACGAAGAGATCGAGGTCGTATTCCCCAGCGGCCAAGCCAACGGTACTCGGTGAAAAAGTCGCTTCTATGGGCAGCAGTTCCTGCGGATCCGCCATCAGGTCTACACCACCCAGCACCCATGTCTCGCTGCGCAAACCAGCTCCTTTGGAAGCACGGAAGAGAAAACGTTCAGACTGGCAGGTATCTGAGCCTGAATTGATCACCTGCAGAGATATCGTGTTCGATCCACTCGCGGCCACTTCGGAGTCATACGTGGCGGTCGTGGCACCCCACGTGCATAGTGGATGCAGCCAGTCTGAATGCTGGGCGATGACCGGCACCATGTCGGTAGCAACACGCACGTTGTGAGCGGAACGCTGGCCGGGGACCTCTGCAATTCCAATGGGCAGGCCATTCACCAGATCACTCGGCTTTGAGAAATACTGTATGGTCGGGCAGAACTCGCCTGAGTCGGCGCACTGATTTCCGTACGCCATGATGGTCTTGTGCGCGAAACCGGGCTCCACGTAACCATAAGCCCAGGGCCAGGAGGCGTCCTGTCCTTGCGGCTCGACATACCTGTCATGCACCATCCCGAGGTTGTGTCCCAGCTCGTGAGCGAACGTATCAGGGCCACAGGTCTCTGCAGAAACCCCGAAGCCGAAATCAGGGCGCATCCAACCTTGTGACAGGTTGGCGATGCCACAGGAGCCTCCCGCTGCGTCGTCAACGATCAAGTGGACGAGGTCAGCGCCGTGCTGAACTCGCAATCCATGTACCGTGTCCATCCATCCATCGCCATCCAGTCTCAATCGGGTCAGGTCTGTACCGAGATCGCCAGACTCCGCGTAAGGCACCTCAGCACTGGCGACTATTGAGATCGTGAGATCGGAGCGCCCCCCATTGGCGAAGGCCTGGTTGGTCCAGGCTTGCCAATCTGCCAGAAGCGAGGCGACACCGGCCTGCCCCAGCCGCGCGGAGACGGCGGGCGTATAGGCGACCAGAAGCGTCATGGATTCGGAGGCCGTCTTGCGAGCTGCTTTCGGATGGGAATTGATCCGAAGCCCAACGTCCTCGTCCTGGACCACATAATCTCGAGGGTGAGCTGGCTTACGCTCCAGACGAAGACGGAATAGTGCGTGCGAACCTTCGCGAGTCGGACGGATCACCCAGGTTCCAGTCTCGTCGGTTACCCAGGCCCGAGCGAGGCCTTCCACCAGAGTGACCTGTATCCGGTGCGCGGAGGACGTCGCGCGCCCGAATAGGACCACGTGGTTTGACTGGACCTCTCCGCCTTCCAGTTCGAAAGCGATGGGCCCCGAGGGAACTGGCGCGAAAACCGAACCTGTCCCAGCGGCGGCGGAACGTCTCAGGAGTGCTTCGTCGATGCGGACGCATTCCTGGAACTCCAGCCATCCGGGCACACCTGCGGTACACGTCTCCGGACCTTTGGCGGCCTGAGTCGCCCAGAGGGACTGGGCGCGCACCTCGATCCCAGCAAGTAGGGTGACCAAGAGAATGATCGAAACCCTCGCGATTCGCTTGACGGGCACTTGTGGGAACAGGCGGCGCATGAGCGAAGATCGTGAGCACTGGTTGTGCA
>JABDJZ010000060.1 GCA_013003255.1 Rhodothermales bacterium | reverse complement strand
ACGTAGCGGTATTGCGTACTGTCCAGGGTCGTGTCCTGGAGGAGGTGGGTCATGCCAATCACCGCGTTCAACGGCGTCCGCATCTCGTGGCTCATATTGGCCAGGAAGCGCTCCTTGGCCTCCGCGGACTCCATGGCCCGGGCGTTCGCGTCTTCCAGGTCCTTCTCGGCTTCCTTTCGCGCGGAGATGTCCCGGAGGTAGGCCGTGAACACGGGCTGCTCACCCAACTCGATGGGCTGGATGGCCAATTCGATGGGGAATTCCTCTCCCGACGCTCGGATAGCCGTGATTTCGATACGCTGCCCGAGGACAGGACCCTCGCCTGTTTTGAGGTAGTTGGCCAGGCCCGCGTGATGGGCGTCGCGATACTGGGGTGGGATGATGAAATTGGCCATCGGCTCTCCCATGACCTCGTCCCGAGACCAGCCAAAGGTTTCTTCGGCGGCCGGGTTGAAGTCCAGCACCCGTCCTTCAGCGTCAATGGAGATGATGCAGTCCAGAGCGGTCTCGAGGACAGCCGACTTGCGCGCCTCCGACTCCTGCAGGGCTTGCTCAACCTGCTTCAATTCTGTGACATCAATGCCCCAGCCCAGTGCCCGGGTCACCTGGCCATTGATGTCGTGGATCGGATCGATGTACCGCAGGAAGTGACGTTGCACACCCTCCCGATCGGCGAACGATTCGCTGAGTTCGTAGCGCTCCCCGGTCTTGAGGACGTTCAGAATCCTGTCGGTGCGCTCGCGTCCTATCTGGGGGTCCATTCCCCGATGCACGCAGTACTCCTCATTGGTCTTGCCAATGATCCATTTCCGGATCTCCGGGTCGGCAATTCCGCTGGGGCTTACGTACTCGTAGGCGCCTCGTGTGTCGAACAGGGCTATCTGGAGCGGAATGGCATTGAGAATTTGCTCGTAGAGGTTGGTCAGCTCAACGATCCGCTCCAGGGATTCCCGGGACTGGGTCACATCCCGGACCACGCCCAGAATGCAGGTTTCACCACCGGTCGTCAGCCGACTCGAGCTGACCTCTGCCGGGAACTCAGAGCCGTCGCTACGCAGAAAGATGGTCTCGAAGCGCACATACCCGTCACGCATGACGGAGGCGAAGGCCTCCTTTGATTTCTCAGACTCGCTCCCCGGATGAAGTGACGCCACCCGCTTGCCAAGCAGCTGATCCCGCGGGGTGCCCAGGAGTTCTGCTGCCCTATGGTTGGCATCCTGTATTTCGCCAGCCAGGTTATGGACCAGGACGGCATCACTGGAATGGTCGAAGAGGCTCCGGTATTTGTCTTCGCTTTCCTGCCGCTCTATCTGGGCGGTCCTTCGATCGGAGATGTCGCGTGCCACGGCAAACACACCCTCCGGTTCGCCATCCACGCATTCCAGGCGCACCCGCTGCCCCAGCCACACCGTTTCGCCATTGGCTCGGCAGGCCGGGAACTCCAGATAGGTGGTTTCAATGCGTTCATCTGCCTGCCGCCGGTAGAAGGCATCCACCCGATCCCGGTAATCTTCCCGCACATACTCCAGGAAATGCCGGCTGGAGAGGTCTGCTGAGTCGAGACCGAACAGCGTCAAGGCTGCCGGGTTGGCATAGCGAAAATGCCCGTCCAGGCCGGCCGTGTAAATCAGGTCTTCGGCCAGTTCGACGATCTTTTCAAAATCGGTTGACGGCATGTCGGCAGGGCCTATGGATCGGGATCAATGGCGGGGACGGCAACGTCCGCAAGGATACATTGGACGGCACCTTCAAGACCCGTGGAAGGACAGGAAAGATCCGCGCCCCGCGCTGATCCGGTGGAACCCCTGGGCACGGCAGCCTCCATTACTTCGTTGGCGAAGGCTCCGTATCGTGCCCTGAACATGCGATACTGGCTGATCATCCTCCTGGCAATGGGCCCTTCCGTGGCAACGGGACAACCCTATCTCGAGGTCTCTGCGCGTTCGGGAATTGATGTGGTGCTTCGAGCCAGCGGCATCGCGACAGCGGATATCGACCTCGATGGCGACCTGGACCTCTACACGGTCTCGCCGGAGGAGCGCGACGAGAGTGACCCCACCACCTGGAATCACCTGCTCCGAAACAGGGGGGACGGGACCTTCGAGGACATCACGGTGGGGTCCGGAATCGAGCCGTTCGATGGAGGGTATCGCCGTGGCCAACAGGGTAACCGCTTCGGCGTGTCTTGGGGTGATTTCGACGGCGATCGATTCC
>JABDJZ010000043.1 GCA_013003255.1 Rhodothermales bacterium | reverse complement strand
GGCATCATCCGGAAGGTGGATCCGTCCTTGCCTATCAGGAACTGCACCGACACGTTGACGGCGCTTGCCTGAGCAATGTCTCCGCGTGCGCCCGGCAACGACTCCGGGACGAATGCGGCGTAGGAGTCCTCCAGCGTTGGAATCGACGTCCAGTGAAGTACGATCACGCGGGGGGTAATGCGATGGGAATCGAGGCCATAGCGAGCCTCCGCGTAGGCCTGTGTGGCCTCAATCCGCGCGTCGGTGAAGGGGATGGGACGATCCCGGATCTCGAACTGGTGGCGACACCCGGTCCCGAAGACCAGGAGCAGGACCAGTACAAGCAACCCACCCGAGGCGCTGCGCACTGGGTGGCGATGGGCCGCGTCACCGCGGAGTCGGAGTCCGACTCGGAGTCTAGCTGACCACACCATGCTTTCGCCCAACCCGTGTGAAGGCATCCACGGCCCGATCCAGATGAGCCCGCGTGTGAGCGGCCGAGATCTGCACGCGGATGCGCGCTTCGCCGCGGGGAACCACCGGGAAGCTGAAACCGATCACATAAATGCCCTCCTGAAGCAGGTCGGCGGCCATGTTGGCAGCCAGTCGGGCATCGTACAGCATGATGGGGACGATGGGATGGATGCCCGGCTTGATGTCAAAACCGGCCTCCGTCATCGCCTTCCGGAAATGGACCGTGTTGGACTCAAGCGTGTCCCGCAGTTCGGTGGTCTCGCTGAGCATCTCGAGAACCTTGATGCTCGTGTAGGTGATGGCCGGTGCCAGCGAGTTGGAGAACAGGTACGGCCGGGACCGCTGCCGCAGCAGGTCGATGACCTCCTGGCGGCCGGAGGTAAACCCGCCCATGGCGCCGCCCAGCGCCTTGCCAAGCGTCGACGTGATGATGTCCACCCGGTCCATGACGCCGCAGTGTTCGTGCGTTCCCCGGCCGGTGGGACCGAAGAAGCCCGTGGCGTGGCAGTCATCGAACATGACCATCGCCCCGTACTTCTCGGCGAGGTCACAGATCTGGTCCAGCTTGGCGATGGACCCGTCCATGGAAAAGACGCCGTCGGTAGCGATGAGGGTGCGCTTGGCCCCGTCCGCCTCCTTGAGACAGGTCTCCAGGTGGTCCATGTCGCCGGTGTTGTACCGGAAGCGCTGTGCCTTCGACAGCCGAATGCCGTCAATGATGGATGCGTGGTTCAATTGGTCCGAGATGATGGCGCACTCCTTGTCCAGCAAGGTCTCGAACAGGCCGCCGTTGGCATCAAAACAGGCGGCGTATAGAATGGTATCGTCGGTTCCGAGGAACTCGGCCACTCGGGCTTCCAACTCCTTGTGGATGGTCTGCGTGCCGCAGATGAACCGCACCGAGGAGAGGCCAAATCCGTACTTGGCGATCCCTTCCTGGGCTGCCTCGATGAGCGCGGGATGGTTGGCGAGTCCGAGGTAGTTGTTCGCGCAGAAGTTGATGACCTCGCCGCCGTCCTGGACCTGGATGTCAGCTGCCTGCTGGGAGGCGATGACGCGCTCCTCCTTGTAGAGGCCGGAATCACGAATGTCATCCAGGATGGCCTGGAGTTGGGGGCGGGCGGGATCAAACATGAGAGTTTGCCGGGTCTACAAGATGGCTGAGCATGTCGTTCACCATCGCCGTGATGTCATAGTCCGGATGCCATCCCCAGTCTTCCCGGGCGCGGGAATCGTCGATGACCTCCGGCCACGTGTCGGCGATGGCCTGGCGGAAATCGGGTTCGTACTCGCAGACGAACCCGGGCACGCGGCTCTCGATGGCGGCTGCCAGTTCCTCAGCCGAGAATGAGAAGGCCGTCAGGTTGTAGCTGGTCCGCACCGAAATGGACGAAGGCGCGGCAGCCATCAGGTCAAGCGCCGCCTTGACGGCGTCCGGACCGTACATCATGGGGAGGCGGGTGGACTCCCGGACAAAGCAGGTGTACTGACCGTTTTTCACCGCCTGGACGAACATGTCGACGGCAAAGTCCGTCGTGCCGCCTCCGGGAGGGACCCCGTAGCTGATGATGCCGGGGTACCGGACACTGCGCACGTCCACGCCATACTTGCGGGCGTAGTAGTCGCACATCATTTCGCCCGAAGCCTTGGCGACGCCGTACATGGTGGTCGGATTGGTGACCGTCACCTGGGGCGTCCGGTGCCGCTGCGTATCCGGGCCGAAAACGGCAATGGAGCTCGGCCAGAAGACCCGCGTCTTGGTCCCGCGGACAGCGTTCAGCACATTCTTCAGACCGTCCACGTTGACCGTCCAGCACAGGTCAGGCTGCTTCTCGCCGCGGGCTGAGAGAATCCCGGCCAGGTGGTACACCTGTTCGAAGGCGCCGTCCTGAATCATGGTCTGGACGGCATCCGGGTCCGTGACGTCGAGGGTCGCCATGTCCGCACCGGACCGGGCCATCTGGTCGCAGGTGCGAAGGTCGGTAGCCAGGACTGCCTCCCGCCCGTGCAGACCCACGAGTGCGGCAACGAGGTCGCTTCCAAGCTGTCCGGCGGCGCCGGTAACGAGAATCATCGGAAACGCTTCCAATTGGTGGAGGTGGACGGGTCCGCGAAGATAAGTTGACCGCGGGGGCTCCTCATAAAGCCACTGCGAATTGAGCGCCGGCCCGCCGGGTGTGGGGGCGCACGCGGGCCGCGTGGGCAAGGTTGCGCGTTTGGGTTAATCCCCGCCATGGAATCGCACTCCCCTTGGCGCGCCCGGCGTCCGGCCCGTATTCTCGGCAATCATCCGAATACGCCATGTCTGAACC
>JABDJZ010000002.1 GCA_013003255.1 Rhodothermales bacterium | reverse complement strand
GCGTAGCCGAGGTGTAAATCACGCACAGCATCTACAGGTAGACGACAATGATGAAGTTGTCGATGAGCTAATCGATGCGAAATATCGTCGCGGCATCGAAGCCTACGCCTCCCAGAAAGAAGAGTGTGCCGGCACGCTTTGGATGCGCCTCGTATAACGAGAGAACGCGCCGGGCAACCCGGGAAGAAAGCACACGCTCCACCGGTCCCGTGGAGCCGGTTGGGGCCGGAAGCTCCACCTCAGGCCCGGTCTTTGGGTCTCCGCCACAGGGGGACGGAGGAGCATGGTTCGCCGTACATCACTTTGCTGGCAACGCGTTGCAGGTGGTTCATGCACTGAACGAAAGCGCTCTCGGGCACATTCGACGTCCCGCAGCCCTTTACGACCACGATCCGGTCCTGATGGCGGTTCCAGTCATAGTGGTCAAAGGCGCGCAGAAAGGCTTCCCTTCTCACCGCAGCCTCGTCCCCGACGGTCACCGAAGCTGCGATGCCCTCAAGGGTGCTGGAGATCAACATGTAGGCCCAGACCGGAACGATGGTATCCACGGAGCAGATCAGTCCGACATGCTGATCCCGGTAGGCCTCCCAATCGTGCTCGCGGACTTCCTGTCTGAAGTGCTTTTCCTTCAGAATCAGGCCGCCGAAGAGGAATTGCTCGAGGTCGATGAGGCCGATGTCACTCGGAGCCAGTTCGGCAAGGTCCAGGACCTGAATGCCGGAGGCGGCCACCTTATTGACAATTGGGGCGGTGCCGGAGATCGATTCCATCAATTCGCCACCTCACTCGCTTCGTCCTGGAGGTCCTTTACGGCGCGTACCAGAGCATGCGTTGCGGCCTCGGCGTCTTCGTCTTTGGTGAACCTTCCAAAGGAGACCCGAAGCGTCACCGATTGAAGGTCCGAACCGATGGCCTTCAGGACGTGGCTGGGTGCGCCGCTGCCCGTTGAGCACGCGCTTCCGGTAGAGATGGCCAGTTCCGGGAGCCTTTCCAGAAGCTTGGCCGTGTCCACGCCGGGAAACGTTACGTTTGCCGTGTTCGGGAGCCGTTCGGCCCCCTCACCATTGATGATCACGTCCACGTTCTCTGCCAGCGCCGCCTCCATGCGGTCCCGGAATTCGGCGAGCCTCGGACCCTCTTCGGCCAGATCTTCGCGCGCCATCCGCGCGGCAGCCCCCATTCCGACGATGGAGGCAACGTTCAGCGTGCCGGCCCGTCTTCCGCGCTCCTGGCCACCACCGTGAATGAGTTGGTCCAACCGTAGTCGGGGACGCCGACCGTTGATGACCAGTGCGCCCACCCCCTTTGGTCCGTAGAACTTGTGCGCCGAGCAGGCCAAGAGGTCTATGTCGCCTAGCTCGACCGGCACCTTTCCGACCGCCTGCGTGGCGTCAACAAGAACGGGAATGCCTCGACTGTGCGCAGACCTGGTGAGGTCCGCCACTGGGTGAAGGGTCCCGATTTCGTTGTTCGCCCACATGAAGCAGGCCAGGACAGTGTCATCGCGCAAGGCCGCTTCAAACGAGGCGACGTCCAGGACGCCGTTTGCATCCACCTCGAGGATGCTCACTTCCCATCCAAGGCTCTCCAGCCATTGGCATGACCCGATCACCGCCTTGTGCTCCGTGGCCACGGTGACAATGTGCTTGCCCCGGGACACGTTCGCGAACGCAATTCCCTTGATGGCCCAGTTGATGGCCTCGGTGGCGCCGCCGGTGAAGTGAACCCATTCCGGCTCGGCACCAACCAGCGCGGCAACGTCCTCGCGTGCCATCCCACAGGCCTCATCTGCAGTCCACCCGTACACGTGGCGCTTGCTGGACGGATTGCCAAAATGGGTGCCGAGGTACGGCACCATGGCAGCGACCACGGCCGGGTCGACGGGGGTTGTGGCGTTGTAGTCCAGGTAGATGGGTCGCTTCATCCGAATGGAACGGCAGCGCCGATAGGCGGTTTCGGGGAATCCCTCACCAGAACCCTCTCCCCCCATGTCCCTGTTTCCCTCCGTGGTCCGCCTGTCCATGGGCAGCATCGGTCTGCTGGTCCTCCTGGCTGGGTGCGACTACACGTATGCGGATGTCGAGCCGGAACTCCCGGGTGTGGTTAACGGCATCGACCTGGATCCGCTGTTCGCTCCGGCAACCGCGAATGAGATCCTTGCGGTGAAGGCGGATTGGGCCACCCGGGACGTGAGCGTTCAGGACTATCGGCTGGAGATGACGGATCAGGCAACGCTGGGTGGGCGCGACTTCGAGGTCGAGATTGTATCGCATGTCGTGGCCGGCCAGCGTCACTACGGGGCCATCATGACGCCGGCTTCGGCTACCGGCTCCATGCCGGTACTGTTGTACCTGCACGGCGGTGACGGCGGCGTTTCGGCGGACGGTGAGGTGGGTTTTGTGATGCAGTTCTTTGCAGACCTGCGGGATGACTTTGTGGTGGTCGTGCCGTCCTTCCGTGACGAACCCCTACGCTACGGCGGGCAGGTCTGGCAATCGGAAGGTCCTGCATCGCCCTGGAATTACGACGTGGATGATGCTATCGCGCTGCTCAACGTCGCGATCGAGACCAATGACCGGGCAGACGAGGACCGCGTGGCGGCGTTCGGCATGAGTCGTGGTGGGGCGGTGGCGATGTTGATGGCCGCCCGCGATGCTCGCGTAGACCGCGTGGTGGAGTTCTTCGGGCCCACCGATTTCTTCGGACCCTTTGTGCAGGACGTGGCCATCGAAACGTTGCAGGGCGCGCCCAGCCAACTGCCGGGCGTCGTGTTCATGAACGACAACTACCTGGTTCCACTCGCGCAGGGAGAGCTGCAGGCCGTAGATCTGCGACCACAACTCGTGATGCGCTCAGCCGTGCTCTACGTGGATGACCTCCCGGCCGTCCAGATGCACCATGGCGATGCGGATACGGTTGTCCCGGTAAGTCAGGCGGACCACTTGCTTGAGGCCATGGAGGCAGCAGGCAAATCGGCGCCGGAGTTTGAAGGGTTCATCTACGAGGGTGGAGAGCACAACCCGGTCACTCTGCCGGGCGCCTTCGACAGGGCCATCGAGTTTCTCCGCCCGCTGACCCGCTAGAAATCGGCCTTCAGGCCAGCCATGAGCGAGCGCGGGAGTCCCGGACGAAGACCGGCTGGCCTCCGGGCGGCGACATAAAGTTGATCCGTCAGGTTTCGGACCACGGCAAAGGCGCGAACGCCCGATGCCACCCGAACTTCCGTCGACAGGTCAAGGGTGACATGGCCGTCAATTCGTTCAGCCTCCAGAATCGGACCTTGGCCTGCAGCCGTCCGGGTCGGTCCGACCCAAGACCCCGAGAGGGCGGTATTCCAGCGGTCGGTCTCCCAGGCAACGACCGCGTTCAGTTGGTGCTTGGCCAGGTAGGGCAACTCGTCGCCCTGCTGCACCGTGCCCCAGGGATCGAAGGTGGAATCGAAGTCCGACGAGAAGGTGCCGACCGTGTGGGTATAGGCGAACGACACCGGGACCGATGCCTTCCAGTCAGCCAGTCCACCAAGGTTGTAGGAGCCCGAAATTTCAAGACCCCTGACCAGTGCTTCGCCGCCGTTGAACTGGTCCGACGTCCCCATGCCCCCGAAGGCGGCCAGATCTGCGCCGAGGAGGTTGGTATAGTCGGTCGCAAACGCGACGACCTCCAGTGCTGCAGGTCCCCGATGGTAGCGCCCGCCCATCTCGAAGTTGAGGCTGTTTTCCGGGCGTGTGCCCTCGCTGGTGCCTGGGGGGGCGAAGCCGCGATGGATACCGGCAAACGCGTTCAGGTGACTGGATACACTGTACGTCACGCCGAGTCCTGGCAGAAGGACGGTAGACTCGTTCCGACGGGTCTTCAGCGAGGTGCCCACTCGCTCCACGTCTTCCTTGCCGAAGTCGTCCCTGCGCTGGACGATGGATTCGTACCGAAGGCCCGGTCTGAGGGAAAGACGCCCTAGATCAAAGTTGGCCTGGACGTATGCGGCCGCTGCGTCCGTGGACTCAATGCGATTGGATTCTGTACCCGGGGTCCCTGCCAAGACCAGCGACATCGTACCCTCACTGATCCCATACTGATCGACCCACTGAAAGCGGTCCATTTCGTCGTAGTGGCCCCGCAGTCCTGCCTCCAGTGTGACTTTGCTCAGGGAGAGAGTGCCGTCCAACTGAATGCCCCGGGAGACGTAAGCCCGGTTGTTGGCCTTGACGCCAAGGAGTCCGTTCGTGGCGTTGCCGGACACCAGGCGGTAGGCCTCCGGGAACGACTCCGGTGCTTCGAGAAGCGAACCGATCTTGACGGAGCCAGCGTCCGTCCGGACAGCATCCAGCTTGTACCAGTTCCGCTCGAAAGAAGTCGAATACGCCGTGGTGACAAACTCGAGGCCCGCAAGCGGCGCGATCCTGTGGCGAAGCATCAGGAGGCGCTGGTCGGCGGACATGTTATCGGCCTCGGAGCCCAGGTAACGACGCAGTGGGGTCGACTGGAAATCGTCCGCGGTCAGTCCCAGATAGGTCTCGTCTGATGACTCGCCGGTGACCCCAAGCTTGAACAAGAGGCTCTGCCGGATCGTGGCGTCCTCACGTGAGGACAGGCGCACTTTGGCCAGATAGTCGCGCTTGTCAAAACCGGTACCGGCGCCCGAGTCCAGTTGCTTGAAACCGTTCGATCGCTGTTGGTGCGTCTCGAAGACCACCCCGATGCGGTCCCGCTGGGTACCCGCGACAGCGTGAACGAGGCGATTATCATGGTCGCCGGCAAGGAGCGTCAGGTGCCCCTCGGACCGCGTCGGGATGGGGGTCGAGAGAAGGTTGATGGTGCCGCCGGTGGTCAACGGCCCATACCGGATCTGGCTGGATCCCTTGACGATCTCGATTCCCGACATTCGACCGACCGTGGGGAAGTAGTAGGCCGCTGGAGCGGTGTACGGGGCTGGAGCAACCAGGACGCCATCCTCCATCACCGTGATTTTCGAGCTTCGCTCAGAGCCCGACCCCCGGATGCCGATGTTCGGGCGCAACCCAAACCCGTCCTCCTCCTGAACTGTCACGCCGGGAACCGCACGGAGTACGCGGTGGATATCGGTGTCTGCGAACTGGTCCAGGCCACGGGCGGTCACCAGGTGCGCCGAGCCGGGCAGACCTCGAAGGCCCTGGAGTCCTCCGGTCATCGAGGCCTGCTCGACCAAGATTTCCCCAAGCACGCCGGTGGTAGCGACAAGGCTGAAGTCGAATCGTGTCGCGACGGAAGCATCCACCACGCGGCTGACCGCCTCATACCCGACGTGGGAAACGACGATTGTCAGGATTGCCGGCCCGGGGTCGTCTGCGTGCGTTCGCACCGGACTGTCGGGTCTGCTTGCGGGGGGCGCAATCGTGTAGCGGCCGTCTCGTCCCGTGGTAGTGCCGACACCCGTTTCGGCTACGAGTACGGTCGCGCCCACAACGGGAGCGCCGGTTTCGAGGTCTGAGATTGTGCCGGATATCTGGGCACCTGCAGATGTGGCCAGGGAGAGAAGGGCAATCAGGAACGCCGGTCGCATGCCGTCAGCGGGAAGTGATTACTTGGGGCCGGCAAATATAGGACGCTTATTTAGATCAAGTCTAAATAAAGACATGTCAAGATCGCGTGGTGCCCCAGTTCGCTGATCGGGCTCTCCATCCGGCGCGAAACTGGTTCCAGTGTGCGGCGTAAGCCGGGGCCCTTCGGGAAATCCAACCCTGCCGCGTTCGTCTAGGGGTCTAGGACGCCGGCCTCTCACGCCGGTAACACGGGTTCAAATCCCGTACGCGGTACTAGAACGCCTCGCTGTGCCCCGAAGGGGTGCGGCGAGGCGTTCTCATATGTTGTAACGGGAGTTGAGCCCGCCTTTGGCGGGTTCACACGAGCAATAAGCAAGCGCAGCTTGCGCATGCGACTGACGGAGGGGGCGTAGCCCCCGGAGTAAATCCCGTACGCGGTACCCCCGATTCAGCTAAGTGCTGAACCGCGGCTTGCCATGCTTGGGAATCGGAGGAGAATCCCGACCCGCCTGCGGGCGCAACACCCGACGGGATCCGCAGCCCCAGACTCCCCGGCAATGCGCCCTGACCACCAAAGTGGAATACCGCCCCGATTCTCCGCCTCCGCGCCACAATTTCGGGCCGCTAGGTGGGATCTGGCGCTGCAGTCCATGTCTGAGCGGGTTCGGGGGGCTGTAGGTGGAAAACGAGCTTGGAATTCCAAGTCTCGAGCGGCAGAAAGCCGGAGCAGACGCCCGGGGAGCGGCCCCGATCGAGGCTCCGCGCGGCTCAGGTCCATCCAGCACGCCCGGGGAGCGGCCCCGAGCGAGGCTCCACTCGCCTCAGGTCCAGCGAAGCGTTCCGGGTGGGCCCTCCGATCCAGATAGAGCCGCGCCAGCCACCAACATTCTCCAAACCTATCTTTCTCGCAGAACAAACCCCGAGCTCTTATGCCGGTCCACGAAGTCTTCCCCTACCTCTGCGTTTCCAACGCCGCCGCGGCCATCAACTGGTACTCAAAGGTTTTCGGGGCTGTCGAAGGCCTCAAGTTGATCGACTCCTCCGGCAAGATCGGCCACGTCGAGCTGGACTTCGGAGGCACCACGATCATGGTCTCGGATGCGTTTCCGGAGTATGGGGTAAGCGCGCCGCAGCCGGGCGACCGCGTCACGATCGCGATACACCTGCATGTTGATGACACCGACACCATCATTGAGCGTGCCGTGGAAAGCGGAGCCGAAGTCATTCAT
>JABDJZ010000142.1 GCA_013003255.1 Rhodothermales bacterium | reverse complement strand
ATGCACGGCCTGGTAAACAATGCCGCAAACAACCCGACGATGTCCGATGATCGCGATCCGGCAGCCACGCGGCTGGAGCGGTTTGACGTGAACGAATGGGACGCGGACTTGCGCGTGGGGCTCACAGGCGCCTTCCTTTGCGCCAAGCACTTCTCGCCCTTGATGCCGGAGGGGTCTTCCATCGTCAACATCTCCTCAGATCTGGGGCTGATCGCTCCCGACCAGCGGCTCTACCGCAAGGAGGGGGTGCCGGATGACCGGCAGCCCGTCAAGCCGGCCAGCTACTCGGCAGTCAAGGCAGGTCTGATCGGGCTCACCCGCTACCTGGCCACGTACTGGGAGGATGGCCGGATCCGCTGCAACGCCCTCTGTCCCGGTGGCGTTGAGAACGGGCAGGATCCGGTCCTGCAGCAGCGCATTCGCGATCGCATTCCGATGGGACGGATGGCCACCCATGAAGAGTACCACGGGGCGTTGGTGTTTCTGCTCAGTCCGGCCTCGGCCTATGTAAACGGGGCCGTTCTGGCGGCGGACGGCGGGCGGACTACCTGGTAGGCTTCCTGGCCACCACGCGCGTTTCCGTGGGGTCATGGTGGTGGTCCAGGGTCTCGAGATCCGCGTCGAATCCAGCAGCGACCAGCATCGCCGTCAGTTGCTCCAGACTCAGTACCTCGAGCTCAAGCTCACTCCGGTCCAGGCGGTTGTCATCGCGGCCAATGAACGTCTTGCGGAGTGCGACGGTATTGCGCTCGGGGTTGTACGGGGCCTCCCAGAGCAGGAATCGCCAGGGATCGGGCTCATCAAACTCCTGCCAGGTCTTCGAGTCCTTCAGCGACGTGAGATCCTGCAGGTCAATGAGGAGTCGACCGCCCGGCTTGAGGTGGTCAGCCACGCGCTTCAGAGTTGCCTCCAGAGCGCCTTCCCGGATGGGATTCAGGAACTGAAGGACGATGTCCGTGGCCAGACAGAGATCCACTTGAATCGGGAACGAAGCGGTCAGCAGGTCTCCGCAGATGGGTGTGATCCCGGTCAGATTCCAGTCGGCAATCCACGTCTCGGCAAACCGGTGGCGGCTCTCGGAGACTTCGATTCCTGTGCCGGCCGCCAGCAGTCCTTCGCGCTCCAGTCGAACGAGCCACTTGGCATTACCTGAGCCCAGGTCCAGCACGCGGATGGGCTTCTCATACGTCTCCCGGACCCACTCCACGAACGAATCCAGTTCACCCACTTTGGCGCGCCGGTACGCTTCCAGTGCCTCCGGATCCGAGAACTGCTCGTATCCGTCGTAGGCCGAAAGGTTGACGTGACCCATCCCTAAGCGGTCACGCCCCGCTCCTTCAGGAACTCCAGCGTGTGCTCCACCAGGTCATCGGGCAGGTCGCAGTTCCGGCAATCGTGCAGCAGGTCGATGGTGCCCTGATACTGGTCCAGGTACGCCTTGCAGCAGTCGCAATGCGCCACGTGCTTCCGGTACCGATCCGAGACGTCCGCGTCCAGATTGTCCTCCACGTAGTCGGCCAGGAACTGGTTGACCTCCTGACAGGACGGCTCGTCCATCATCTTCCGCATCAGCGGAGCGACCAGTCTCATCAGACGTCTTTTCATACCGCTCAGTGAAGCCAGGGCCGATTGAGTTACGGGCGAATGTGTGAATCGAGCAATTTCCGCAGCGCCTGGCGGGCACGGTGCAGGCGTACCCGGGCGGCGCCGTTGGAGATCTCGAGGATGCGGGCCACCTCATCGGTGGGCAGTTCCTCAATGTCGCGCAGCGTGACGATGGCGCGGTAGTCGTCGGGGAGCTGTGCGATGGCCTGGTGCACCAGTTCACGACGCTGGCTGAGTTCCGCCAGTCGATGCGGATTCCACGACTCGGCCTGATCGACGTACATGCCGCCTGAGAAGTCGGGCTGCATGCGTTCCACCGCCGCCTCATCCAGCGGTGAAAGCCGCTTGGACTTCCGGAGCGAGCCGCGGGCCAGGTTGATTCCGATGGCGTACAACCATGTGGTGAACTTGGACTCGCGCCGGAATGTGTCCAGCCGCTGGTAGGCCTGCAGGAAGGTCTCCTGCATCAGGCTTTCAGCCTCGTCCTCGTCATTCACAACCCGGTTGATCACCCGGAACAGCCGGGGCGATTCCTGCCGGACCAACTGCTCGAATGCGGTCGCGTCTCCGGCAAGGAGCGCGTCTACATCCAGTGGATCGCCGGGTTGGGACATGGAGTGGAGGACGGGTAGGGACAGGTGGGGAGACCCATCCGAAAGGCAGCGACGTACGCTCCGAGTATACGGTTGCCGGGGCAGCCGGGCAGGAAGCGCTTCCGGCGGAAGTGGGTCTCGGGCAGAGGCGCCGGACTGCGACGGTCCGCGGTTAAGAACCCGTAAACGGCCGACAAATCTCCCCGTAATCGCGTACTTTTTCGTGCTATCCGCTTTCGCGGTTTGAACCGAAAGCGGCGTTCTTAATCAGTGAACAGGTTGTAATGGCGAGTCAAACGAAAAGGACCACCAAGCGTCGCAGCACGGCGGCAAAGAAGACCACCAAGGCGCAGGCCAACGGTCAGTCGGAGTCGTTCCCCGAGGAGGCGCTCCATCTGGAAGCTACCTTCGAGTCGTACCCGGCTGGCAAGTTCACGCACGAGGATGTCGGACTCGACGCGGACCAGGTCATGGGCATGTATCGAAACATGCTCCTGCAGCGACGCTTTGAGGAGCGCGCCGCCCAGATGTACGGCAAGCAGAAGATTGCCGGCTTCCTCCACCTCTACATCGGGCAGGAAGCAGTCAGTACCGGTACCGCCGCGG
>JABDJZ010000617.1 GCA_013003255.1 Rhodothermales bacterium | reverse complement strand
GTGTCGCCATCTGCTACGACCGGCACTACCCCGAGTACATGCGGGCGCTCGCGCTGGCCGGAGCGGAGCTGGTCATCATTCCACAGGCAGGAGCCACGGGCGAGTGGCCGGCCGGGCTCTTTGAGGCCGAGATGCGGGTGGCCTCCTTTCACAACGGCTACTTCACCGCGTTGGCCAACCGGGTGGGAGCGGAAGACGTGCTCACGTTCGGTGGCGGATCATTCGTTTCAGATCCGTCCGGTCAACTGATTGCCCGCGCGCCGGAGAACAAGGAGGCTGTCCTGTTTGCCGATCTGGACCTTTCCGCATGCGCGAAGTCGGCGGCCCGGACGCTGTTCATGGAGCATCGTCGGCCGGAGGAGTACGAGGGAGGGGCAGTGCGGCGCCCCTAAGTCTTATCCGCCCGTGCCGGGCTCCTTCATTTCGAGGCCTTCCTGTTCAAGGAAGTCCTGGAAGGACATGTCGCGGAACGATTCGGACCCGATGAACCGAAGCACCGGGAAGTACGAGTCATAGTCGTGGAAGCCCGGCAGGCGCGTGATGTAGGCCCCTTCCGGACTCAGGAAAATGGTCGTGGGCGTGCCCGTGGCTCCGAAACCTGCTGACAGTTCTCCCGATGAAAGGTTGTAGCCCAGGTAACTGAGGGTGTCATCCCGGACGTCAATGTTGATGCGGCCCGTGATGAAGTGCTCGTTCACGTAGGCCAGCAGGTCATCGCGCGTGTAGACCTCCTCCTGCATCTTGCGGCACCAGCCGCAGCGTGGCGACCAGATATCGACGAGGACCATTTTCCCCGCCTCCTTGCCATCCACAAGGGCCTCCTCAAAGGGAATCCACTCCGGCACCCCGGGCGCCTCGGGCTCCTGAGCGCAGGCAGCCGAGGCCGTGATCAGCAGGGCCAGAAGAGAAAGAGTCGGGAGGGTACGGATCATCATCTTGGTTCAGGAGCGCTCAATCAGGTCAATCATGCGCTGCGCGAAGGCTTCAGAAGTCTTTTTCCAGTCTAATGTTTCGCCAGCGGCCAGCGCGTTACGGCGCTTGCCCGAACCTTCGCGGAGGGCCAGGGCCAGCGTATCCCGAATCGCCTCTACATCTGAAGGATCGACCGTCCATCCGCAATCGTAATCGCGCACCACGCGGCGACACTCGGTCAGGTCAGACGTAACCACGGGAAGGCCGGCGGCCAGGTAGGCGAAAAGCTTGTTCGGCAGCGCGAACTCGTGATTCAGACAGGTGCGCTCCAGCAGTGTCACGCCAAGGTCGGCCTCTGCCGTGATGGCGGGTAGCTCCGCGGGGGGAACCGCGTCGACGAAGTGCACGCTTGCTGCGGTCCCCAGCGAGTCGGTCAGGGCCTCCAGACCCTCCCGTTCGGGGCCATACCCCAGGAATACAAGGCGGGCGTCAGCCGGGTCTTCTTCACGCCAGGACGACATGGCCCGGATCAACTGCTCCGCGCCCCGATCGCGCCTGAGTTGTCCCATGTGGAGGATCAGAGGCGTCTCCGTTGATACCGCAAGCCTGTCTCTGAGCCAGGTACCGGGGCTGACCTGCTCGAAGGCCGGCGCATTGAATTGCACAATCGGTCGCGGTATCCGGTGCGCCTGGGCCAGGTGCTCGGCGATGGATTCGGATACGGTCCAGACCTGGGACGCGCTCCGGATGTTGCGGCGTTCGACCAGATGCCAGTACAGGCGAACGTGGGGCCTGCCGACGGTGGCCGCGACGTGCGGGTACAGTTCCCTGGCGTCGTAGGTGTAGGCCGTTGGAGTCGCGGAGCGCCTTGTTGTGGCTCGTGCCGCCCGTCGCGCGGCGGAGAGGACGTACAGGTCGCTGGCATGGTACAGGCGGGCCTCCGAGGTGCCCAGCGCGCGGGCAAACTCGGCGGCGAGTGCCCGAAAGAAGCGAATGCCCCCCGATCCGGAAACTTTCAGCGGGTGATACCGGACGCCTTGGGGCAGGGAAGACTCGAGGTCGGACCCGGGGAGGCAGTAGAGGTCAACGGCCAATCCCGCGTCCGTCAGAGCACCCAGCTGCCGAAGTGCCCGTGTGTTCCGATGGAC
>JABDJZ010000604.1 GCA_013003255.1 Rhodothermales bacterium | reverse complement strand
GGAAAGGGG
Organism: Rhodothermales bacterium; assembly: GCA_013003255.1. Lineage (GTDB taxonomy): Bacteria > Bacteroidota > Rhodothermia > Rhodothermales > UBA10348 > JABDJZ01. Next base: position 2,759 of record JABDJZ010000604.1, on the reverse strand, counting down.
AGTTCCTGTCGCCGGAGGAGGGTAAAGCCGTTATTGCAATGGCGGAAGAAGGGGTCGAAACCGCCGCCTGGGACGAAATTGGCTCATACGAAGAGCGCACGTACCTCGACGAACACATTCAGGCCATCATGGACCTGGAGTTCATCGACCGGGACCGAATCGCCCAGCGGGACTTCCGAGTCCTGGTTGATGGCATCAATTCGATTGGAGGCGTGGCCATTCCGGCGATGCTGAGAGCCCTCGGCGTGCGGGACGAGCAAATAATCCGGGTCAACTGCGAGCCGACGGGCCACTTTGCGCACGTGGCCGAGCCGCTGCCGGAGAACCTGGTTGATACCATTGCGGCAGTGAAGGACTCGGGCGCCGATCTCGGGATCGTGGTAGATCCGGATGCGGATCGGTTGGCGCTGATCCAGGATGGAGGCGTCTACCTCAGCGAGGAACTGACCCAGGTGGTCGCGGCCGATTTCATGTGGCGTTTCCGGCCGGGCCCGTTCGCCACGAACCTGTCCTCATCCCGCGCGGTGGAGGACGTAGCCGCGCGCTACGGCAACGCGGTGCACCGGTCTGCGGTCGGCGAGATCAACGTGGTCAAGAAAATGCAAGAGGTGGGCGCCGTTCTTGGAGGCGAAGGCAACGGTGGCGTGATCCTGCCGGACCTGCACCATGGACGCGACGCCCTCGTCGGCACCGCAATGATTCTGCAGCACCTGGCCAACGAGCAGGCATCGCTCAGCGAGGTACGCGCCGACCTGCCGACCTACCACATCGTCAAACAGAAGACGGAAATCGGTTCGCTGAACCCGGACGCCCTACTGGCCCGGATGGCCGATCGGTATGCCTCCGAGAAGATCTCCACCATCGACGGCGTCAAGATCGACTTTGAGGAAGGCTGGGTTCACATGCGAAAGTCCAATACCGAGCCCATCATTCGGGTTTATTCGGAGGCGGATTCAGAGGATCGTGCGCGTGAACTGGGACGGCGGTTCATGACGGAGCTGACGGCCTAGCTCCAGCGAACACAGATCACTTCAGCCGATGGCGGGTCGGGCGGCTCCTGATGGCTTCAGCCGAGGGATGTCGTGTGCTACAGGTCCTCGAACCGCACGTCCTCTGCATCCAGGGTTGATGCCTTACCGCCGGACTGGCCTTTTCGGTGCACCGTGATGCGCGAGCCATCGTCCGGCCGTTCCTGAGTTGGAGGTCGCGGAATATCCTGACCTTGAGCCGCGGCGATGGATTCTTCCATGGTCCGCATGAGGCCACGCACGAACCGGCCGGCCTTGATCATTCGCCACGCCAACCAGGCCAGGAAAAGAAGAAAGAGAAGCTTGAACATCAGGCAAACGGCGCGCTGTTAGACGCGGGCCGGATTGAAATAGGTGGTGCCGGCATACCCGACTCGGGCAACCTGCTCCACGATCTCGCGGAAGTCTTCTTCGGAATGCACGAAGTCGATTTGCTCCGTGTTTACGATGAGTAGGGGCGTAGTGTTATAGCGAAAGAAGAAACTTTCGTACGCCTGGTTCAGAGAATGGATGTAGTCCCGGTCCATGTCCTGCTCATAGCTGCGGCCGCGCCGCGCGATCAGGCGCATCAGGCGGTCGGTCGATGACTGCAGGTACACAATCAGGTCCGGCTGCGGGACCGAAGCCTGCATGATGCCGAACATGGTGTCATACAGCGCGAGTTCGTCCCCGGCCAGGTTCTGCTGCGCGAAAAGTCTGTCCTTGTCGAACATGTAGTCCGAAACCACCGTCTCGTGAAACAGGTCGGGCTTGCCGAGCCCCTGCTGCTGACGGAATCGGCTGGCCAGAAACGCCAACTGGGTCTGGAATGCCCAGCGTGGGCGGTCCGCGTAGAAGCGCTCCAGAAAGGGGTTCTCCTCAAACTCCTCCAGGACGAGCCGCGCATCGAACTGCCGCGAGAGCATCCGAGCCAACGTGGTCTTTCCCGCTCCGATTACGCCCTCGATGACCACGTAGCGCAATTCCTTGGGAAGGCTGTCAATTCTCGCCCGAACCCCTGCTTTTTCCTGGGGCCACAGTTCGGCTTGGCTCCGGGGAGGTTCGGCAATATCCAGGAGCACGCCGTCGAACTCCTGGAGGGACGTCTTGTCCTGACATTCGCGGAGGAGGGTGCCGACGCTTTGTGACCAGCCCGGGACGAACAGGTTTGGCGCGAGATCAGCGAGCGGCTTCAGGACGAACCGGCGTTCTGCAAGATGGGGGTGGGGGACGGTGAGGCCTGTCTCCTCAATCTGCTCCTGTCCGTAGAGAAGCAGGTCAATGTCCAGGGTCCGGGATTCCCACCGCTTGCCAGGGCTGCGCTCCCGTCCATGGTGGGATTCGATCTCCAGGAATCGCGCCAGGAGTTCCTTTGGCTCCAGGTTCGTCCGTAGTTCCAACACCGCGTTCAGGTATTCGGGTTGAGCCTCGCCGAGCGTCATCGCCGCCGATTCGTACACCGGAGAGGAGCGTACGACGGTGATTCCCTCGATCACCTCCAGTGCCTGGACCGCGCCCACCAAGTAGGCGAACCGGTCACCGGTGTTTGACCCGAGGGCGGCGTAGGCTAGGTTGGAAACGCTCAAATGGCTGTTGGATACTGAGGTCCAAATTTACGGCACGAAGGGCTGGGAGTTCGCCCGGATTGTGAGTCTGCCGGCCGCCGTTGATGGGACTGCCGGCCGCCGTTTGCCGGCCGCCGCTGACAAGTCTGCCGGCCGCCGTTGACAAGATGGCCGGCCGCCGCTGCTC
>JABDJZ010000582.1 GCA_013003255.1 Rhodothermales bacterium | reverse complement strand
CGCATCGACCGCCGGATCCGTACCAAGTGGTACTACCGAGCGTTCGCTGCAGGTCTCGCCAACCATGTTGCAGCATGCCAATCTACCCCCGTTTCTGCAGTTTGCCGTGACGGCGGGGACGGATGTCGAATTGACGTCCGGGACCTCCGTGGTGTCGCAGAACGGGAGCGGGAACGCCAGCGTGTATGCACGGAACTACCTGAATGATCTCGGCGGGACCGTGGAAGGTTTCGGCTACTACAGCGGCAGCTTCCGGTCAAATGGGACCTTCGCGCCGCCCTACAACCCGTCTTCGCTTGATCCCATCCGCAGCGTCGCCAAGATCGACGTACCGGCGTTTGACATGCTGGATCTGGTTGAGCGGGCGCAGAATGCGTCCAATCTCGGGATGGAGCTCCGATACACGGATGCACCGGTGACGCTGACCGAAGATGTGGTCTTGGGGACCGCTGAGGCACCAGTAGTCTGGCACATCAATGGGTCCCTGAAGACCCGGGCACCAATCACCATCTCCGGCTACGGGATCATTCTGGTGAAGGGCGAGGTCAGGCTAACCCATGCCTTCTCAACCGCACCGGGCTCAGGTATTGGCATCTTTTCGGGCGGCGAGGTCTGGGTGGCGCGCGGTACAACCGTGCACGGCCACCTGTTCTCCCGATCAACCAGCTACATCGATGGCGACCTCATTGGAAGCGTGACGAGTTCCTCGCTGGTGTCCATCGCGGTCAGCGGACGGGTCTCCTATACGCCTGTCCCCTGCATACTGACCGAGGCGCTTTGGCCTACGGGGCTGTGTGATGCCTCGGCGTGGGCCGCTAGTCAGACAGCCGGTTCGGAGTCCGGGACGACAACGGACAGCACCGGCGGGTCAACCGAGCCTACCCCGACAGACCCGGCCCCACAGACCGACAGCGGAACCGTTGATCCCGCGCCGGCGAGCATCGATCTAACCACGCGTTCTCAGGTCCGAAAAAACAGGCGGGTGGTTCACCTGGCCTGGTCCGGTGCCACCTCCGGCAGGGTCGATATTTATCGCGACGGCGCGTTGGTGAACACAGTCAAGAACAACGGGAAGCTCTCCGATGGGGTGCCGTCCGCCGGGGCGCAGTCCTTTACGCATCAGGTGTGCGAGTCCGGAACGCAGGTATGCTCAGCTGAAGTCGTGACCAACTTCTAAGAGTCGCCTGACCGCTAGCGAGCCAGCACCAACCGCTGCGTCTTGATGGCTCCATTGACCTCCAGTCGGATAAAGTAGACGCCCTGTGAGACCGTACTCAGGTCGAGGTCCAGCCAGTGCCGGCCAGCGGCATGAACGGCCTCAACCGGCGGCTGCACCCTGCGGCCGAGGAGATCGAAAACTTCAAACCTGGCCATGCCTGACGTCTGAAGTTCGTAGGCCACGTGCACGGTTCCCGTGCTGGGGTTCGGGTACGGTTTGTACAATTCGATGGAGGAGGGCACGACGGTCTCGGCTCCCGTGCCCACGCCGCCCGTCGAGATGCTGATGTCATCGAAGTCCACCACCACAGAGGATGGGTCCGCGCCGACAACCTGGGACACCACCAGCACGACTTCATCGATCGCCAACTCCAGGATGCCATTGCCGCCTGTACCCAGGTTGGTGAACGCGGTAAGCGGTGCGCTGATCTGAAGCCACTCGTCGTTGAATGACGAGGAATCGAACCGGGTGTCAAAGCGATGGGAATCTTCCTGACCGGTGGTCCAGCCATTCCCGTCGGTGTCCTCGCGAACCGTGATCTCCAGAGTGTACTCGTCAACCGTGGTACCCGTACTTGAATGCCGGACCCGGATGCCAAACCACGGGTCGGCCGGCAGTACCGCCTGCTGCGTGTCCTCGAGGTTGTTCCACATCACGCCGTAGAAGCCTCCGCCGGAGCCGCCCGCGCCCGAGAAGGTGGCCCGCATGAACGGATTCACGCCGTTGCCGGTTGTGACTTCTCCGGATGCCGTGCCGAAGTAGCTCCAGGCCGCGCCGGTGGGATCCGAAAAGTCGTCGACGAGGACCGTTCCGGCAGGAGGGGGCTCGACGTAAGCCAGGACCGTGATGTAGTCCAGGTCAAAGGAGCCGAGGTCTGCATGAACTCGCAGCGTGTGGATGCCTTCTTCGAGCGTGATGTTCGAAGCCCTCGTGGTCGAGAACTCGGCACTCACGGGAATCGCCAGCTTGCCGGCGACCTCGGTCCCGTCTACGTGGATCGAGGCCATTCCGCCGGCTGTGGAGGCCGTGCGGAGGTCCACGTTGAACGCGCCGGAAACCGGGACGGTGACTTGGTACTCCAGCCATTCGCCTTCTTCGAACTCCGAGACGTAATACCCCTGCTGGGCTCCGAGGACGTAGTTGATATCCACCGCTTCGTCTGATCGGTAGGCGATACCGTTGCCGCTGCCGGAGTTGGTGGCATCCACATCGTGGTAGGCCGTACCCTCTCCGCCTAGATCATAGTGCTCGGCCTGGATGACCCCGGGCACGGGCTGAGCGGTCATCAGGTAGGGAC
>JABDJZ010000577.1 GCA_013003255.1 Rhodothermales bacterium | reverse complement strand
AGCGATTTGAAGGCCAGCCGCCGGGCCAATCGCCAGCCCAGGCGCCAGCCCAACCGCCAGACTCACCGCCGCTCGAAATAGTACAACCCGCCTGAGACGCCGCCCACAAAGAGGTCCTCATCCCCATCGCCATCCAGATCTGCGAACTCCGGCGCGGCCAGCACAGGCGTGGGGATATCCAGGGCTCCTCGCGCCTCAAACGTCGGCATGGTCGCCGACCCGGTGTTCTCGAACATCAGCACGCCGTCCAGTTCGCTTCCCACGAACATGTCCAGATCGCCATCCCCATCCCAATCGGAGAAGGTAGGGACACTTCGACGACCGATATCGATATCAAGCCATTCGTCCGAAACCAGCTGAAAGTCAGGCGCTTCCGCTGATCCGTTGTTGACGTAGAAGTTCAGCGTGCCCGAGGCCTCTCCGATCACGAGGTCCAGATCGCCGTCGGCGTCCAGATCAGCCAGCGTAGGCGAACTGTTGGAACCGCGGGTCAATTGCAGGTACTTGGCGGCCACGTGGGTGTAGCCGTCTCCGTCATTCCGGAAGTAGGCTACGTCACGGTTCCACTTGCCGACGAGGAGGTCAATGTCCCCGTCGCCGTCCAGGTCACCGGGAGCCACGGTCTGGTGGAACGTGTCGGCCAGCGCGATGAAGCCCTTGCCCATGAGGGAGGGCGATGATGCATCGCCCGTGTTCTCCCACAGGTAGACGCGCCCCGCACTGTTGTCATCTGGGAGAATCTTGTTTGCCACGGTGAGATCGAGGTCGCCGTCACCGTCCACGTCAAAGACGCGCGGTACCGAGTCTGAGCCTACATCGAGCATGGGAATCAGCCGAGAGGTCCGAGCTTCGAAGTCGCCCTCATCCGTGTGCTCCAGGAAGTACAGGTTCTCGACCGTCGAAGAGTTGGCATTGAACGCCCCACCCAGGACGCCAACAGCCATGTCCATGTCGCCGTCACCATCCACATCACCGGTGGCCGGCGCGTTGTAGCCACTGGTTTCCAGGGGCTCATTCAGGGGGAACGGGCTGGGCTCGCCGCGCATCGAGGGCTGCGCACAGGTGCCCCGATTCCGGAGCAGCAGGATGCCGGCCTCAAAGAAATCGCCCCAGAAGAGGTCCTGATCGCCGTCGCCGTCTACATCGCCGAAAGTCATGGTGTTGGCGCCGTGTCGCGACTGACGCTCACCGATGATTTCGATGTCCTCGAAGCGGTCCGTCACCAACTGAAAACGCGGGACCATCTGGTCATCATAGCCCACCGACTCGAACCGCTTCACCATCCCGGTGACCAGTCCGACGAACAAATCGAGGTTGCCATCGCAATCGATGTCGGCCACGTTGGGAATGTTCTGGCGATCGGAGAACAGCGGCGTGCCGTCGGCCATCATGAGGGTATCCACCACCAGTTCGAAACGGGGCATTTCCGCTCCGCCTTCATTCCGGAAGTACCGGATGTGGCTGAAGCGCTGCTCGCTCAAGAGGTCCTGGTCGCCGTCGAGATCCAGGTCGGCAAAGCGGTACCACTCGCCGATGTCGAGGTCCTGGAAATGGTCGGTCTGCCAGACATAGTCGTCGCCAATTCGCTCAAAGAACCGGAGCATCCCGGATTCCTCCTGGATGAAGAGGTCCAGGTCGCCATCGGCGTCGATGTCCACGTACTGGGGCCGGGGGACGTTGAAGCCGCCCAAGAAGGGCTGAGTCAGCGACTCGCCGTCCAGCGACACGAATGGGAAGGGACCTACATCGCGAACCAGATCGGGACCGGTGGCCTCTGGCGCCTGGGTCAGCGTTGCGGACCCTGCGGCACACCCGCCCAGGGCAATCAGAGCAGCCGCCAGCAACACGCCGGCCGGGGCAACGCGTTCGCTCATCGGGAAACTCCACGGCTGCCGACACCACTCGGCATGACGCCGACTTCAATCACCTTGGCGATCTCATTGGTCGCAGTGTCGATGACCACGACATGCCCGTTGTGGCTGTGAGACATGCCCCCCATGCTACTCATGTCCATCCCTCCGGAGCCGGTGTTCTGCTGGGAGATGTAGACAAAGCGACCGTCGGCGGAAATGGCTGAACCGTGGGGCTGCGCCATGCCTTCACCGGCGATGGTCGCGGCCACCTGCCCGGTCTGCGTATCAACCACCGTGACGGTGTTCGCACCCTTGTTGCCAAAGTAGGCGTGGCGCCCATCGGCGGCGAAAATGGGGTGCCACGGGCGGGACCCGACCTCAATTTCGCTTCGGACACTGACCTCAGGGAGGTTCGACAGGTCCATGAAGAAGAGCTTGTTGGTCAACTCCCCGCCGACGATGGCAGTTTGTCCATCTGGCGCGATGGCGAACTGGACCAGCGTGTTGATGTCGCCATCAAACTCGTGGAACGTGCCATCGCCGGAGCCCTGGTCCAGCACGATCATCCGATTCTCGGCCAGGCTGGCGGAGAAGACATACTCGCCGCCGGGCGTGACCGCCAGGGCATGCGGACGCGGAAAGAACACGTCGACTTCCTCCATGTCCATCGAGGACCGTTCCAGGACGCCGTTGCTCTGGGGTGGGTTCACGGCGCTCATGGAGCGGCCCACGTACATGACGTCATCCGCGTAGTTG
>JABDJZ010000561.1 GCA_013003255.1 Rhodothermales bacterium | reverse complement strand
GCCGCGAGAACCTGGAAGAACTCATCAGTGCCGTCCGTGAGTTCACCGACAACCCGGATACGCCGGACACGCTCAGCGCCTTCCTCCAGGAGGTCTCGCTGCTGACGGATGCAGATTCGGGCGGAGACTTTGATGACAAGGTCACGCTGATGACCATGCACGCGTCCAAGGGCCTGGAGTACAAGGCGGTGTTCGTGACCGGGCTTGAAGAGGGCCTCTTTCCCTTGTCCGGAGCCATGCAGGATCCGGAAGAGTTGGAAGAGGAGCGGCGGCTGTTCTACGTGGGATCCACGCGGGCAGAGCGGTACCTCTACCTGTCCTACGCCAGAAGTCGCTACCGGTATGGAGAGCACCAGTCCGGCGTCCGGAGCCGGTTCCTGGACGAACTCAGCAGTGACCTGCTTCAGACGGAGGCCGGTGAGCCGTTCTCGCCCAAGCAGGATCGGTTCCAGCGGGCCGGCGGGAAAGGCAGCTACACCGAGATGGACCCGTTCTACTATAGGCGGCCACTCGGCGGCGCGAAGGGACCCAGCGAACGCGGGCGAACCCACAACACCAAGCCTGTCAGGCGCGCCACGCCAAAGGCCAAGCCGGAGGGTCGACGCATTGTCTACGATGCCGAGCACACCGGTGAGCTGGCGCCCGGCATGCAGGTAGAGCACGGGACTTTCGGCGAGGGCCGGATCATGGCCATTGAGGGCAACGGCGCCCAGGCCAAGGCTGTGGTGCTCTTCAAAGAGGTCGGCGAGAAGAAGCTGATGCTTCGGTTCGCCCACCTGCAGCGAATCGGATAGGCCATGCGGTTTTCTCTCACGATCCTGCTCGTCCTTCTGCTGGCCGGCTGCAGCAGCAATGACCGCGATCGTCTCGTGGTCTACTCACCGCACGGCAAGGAAATGCTCGGTGAGTACGAAGCAGCTTTTGAGGCTGCCAACCCCGGCGTCGACGTGCGGTGGATAGACATGGGCGGTCAGGATGCCTACGACCGAATCCGTACCGAGAAGGCCAACCCCCAGGCCTCGATCTGGTGGGGCGGCGACGGCCCGACCTTCTCCAAGGCGGCGGCCGAAGGCCTGCTGGAATCCTACCAGCCATCCTGGGCGGATGCGGTACCTGCGGGCGCCCATGCGGAGGATCACTCTTGGTACGCCACCTATCTGACGCCCGAAGTCATCCTGTTCAACACCCGGACCGTTCCGGAGGGAGAGCGCCCCACCGATTGGGATGATCTCCTTGAGCCTGAGTGGAATGATCGGATCATCATCCGGTATCCGTTGGCCTCGAGCACCATGCGCACCATCTGGGGCGCGCTGATCATGCGACAGCCCACCGTGGAGGCCGGCTACGAATGGTTGGCTCGCCTGGACGTGAACACCAAGACCTACACGGCCGACCCGACGCAGCTATATCTCAAGATCGCCCGCGAGGAAGGTGACGTCTCGCTCTGGAATCTCCCCGACACCGAGATTCAGTCCGAGTTGAACGGCTACCCCTTCGGCTTTGCCGTCCCCGCCAGCGGAACGCCCATTCTGAATGACGGCATCGCGATCGTCAAGGGAGGGCCGAATCAAGAGGCCGCCCGCGCCTTCTACGAGTTCGTGACATCAGACTCGGCCCTGGTCAGGCAGGCAGAGCGCTACTTCAGAATCCCGGTTCGCCAGGACATCGCGGCGGACCGACTGCCGGCCTGGATGGCGCAGGAGATCGTTCCGATGGACGTGGACTGGGGACGCCTGGAAACCGAGGGCGCCGAGTGGATGCAATACTGGGACGAGAACATCAAAGGGCGTGGGGCGGAGTACCTGGCCGGGCTGGAGCGTTGAGGTGGCTGGGACATTGAGACCAGCGGGCGCTCTGCTCGTGGTGCGGGCGGCGATTTAGAGCTTCGATCAGACTCCTGGGTTGTCTTCTGAGAGCTGCAGATCCGCTTTGCGGCGCTTGGCCAGGTCGCGTGAAGTTCAATGAGGCGTGGTTATTCCACTTATGCGGACTGTTTCGGCCAGCAGAGGTTCAATCCGCCTCCTTATTGAACTTCTGAGGCTGTTTTTCCGGCTGATTGGGTTCAATAGAGGCCCGATTTTGAACTTGCGGCTGGTATCCGCCGGGCGTTCGCCCCAAGTCAGGCCCCATCGGACTTGGATCTTGGCCATATCGACAGGAGATTACCGTCACCGCGGGCTTCACGCGGCAACTAAAGCTCAGCCTCAACTAGTGCAGCACCACCGCCTTTCGTCGACGCTCCGCCCTCTACTTGCGGTGCTGCTTATGGCCGTGATACCCGTCTCGTGTGGCCCGGACGATCCGCCCCCCGACCGCTGGCTGAAGGGAAACCTCCACACGCACTCTTTCTGGAGTGACGGCGACGATTTTCCTGAGTCCATCCTGAGCTGGTATCGGGAGGCTGGTTACGACTTCGTGGCCCTGTCTGACCACAACACCCTCGCCGAGGGTGAGCGGTGGATTCCCGTAACGGAGGCGCGACTCGCGACGCTGGAGAAGTACGTGGCCCGGTTTCCGGGCGACTGGGTCGAGGCCCGCGCGGTCAACGACACCATTGAGGTGCGCCTGAAGACCTTCGAGGAATACAGTTCGCTGCTCAATGTGCCGGATTCGTTCCTCGTCATCCAGGCTGAGGAAATCTCAGACGGGTTCGACGGGAAGCCGCTGCACCTAAACGCCACGAACATCGTGGAGCGCATCACGCCCCAAGGCGGCTCCTCAGTGACCGATGTCCTGCAGCGAAACATCGATGCCGTGCTGGCCCAGGCGGAGTCCCTTCGTGTGCCCATCCTGCCACACGTAAACCACCCCAACTTTGGATGGGCCGTAACGCCCGATGACCTGGTGCCGCTGGAAGGCGAGCACTTCTTCGAGGTGTACAACGGTCATCCTGCCGTGCATAACGAGGGGGATGACGGGCGCCCCGGCACCGAGGCGATGTGGGATTACGTGAACACGCAGCGGTTGATTGCGGGTGGCGAGGTCCTGTACGGACTCGGCGTGGACGATGCCCACCATTATCACGAGCAGCGCATCGGCCTGGCCAACACGGGCCGCGCGTGGATCATGGTGCGCGCCAGGACGCTGGAGCCGTCACCGATCATCGGCGCGTTGCTCCTGGGCGACTTCTACGCATCATCCGGTGTCACCCTGAAGGATGTACGGTTCGATGGAAGCACACTGAAGGTGTCCATTGACGCCGAGGAAGGCGTCACTTACTCCACCACGTTCATCGGTACGCGTTCGCCTACAAATCCGGGCGAAGTACTCGGCGTGGTAGATGGACCGGAAGCGTCGTACCAGATGGATGGCTCCGAGCTCTTCGTTCGGGCAACGGTCATTTCGTCCAAGCCAATGGCCAACCCCTACCGGGATGGAGAGGTGGAAATGGCCTGGGTTCAGCCGATGCTGCCGGGATCCCCTCGCTGACGACCCGACCTTGGCGGCTCGGCTCGCCGCTCGCTACGCGTCGCGACCCAACTCGGCACGCACCGCACAAAAAGCAGGAGGAGCATCGCCCTCCACACAGGTGATGCTCCTCCCGTAGGCCGCTGACCCTCCCTGACCGCGGCCCGTTTCTGCGGCAACCCATCCAGGATTTCCGCACTGTTTGCCCGCTAGCCGGGCATTTCGCTTATCCGGTCCTACATCCGGAAGAGGTATTGCAGTTTGAAGAAGACCTGCCGCTGGGTCTGGTAGAACCCGGGGTGCTGGCCGTTGGTGCGC
>JABDJZ010000557.1 GCA_013003255.1 Rhodothermales bacterium | reverse complement strand
GGATGGATCCGGGTCCATGCGCCTCATATTCGGGCAGCCCTCGATAAACGGTGTCGCCCCGGATCTCGACGTGATTCTGGATCAGGACACCGTTCAGAACTACGGTGACGTAGGCGGGCTTCAGGAGTTTACCTTCATCATCGAAAACCGGTGAATCGAAGAAGATGTCGTAGGTCTGCCAGGTGCCCGGTGGCCTGGCCGGGTTTACCAGAGGCGGATACTGCTTGTAAACGGAGCCCAACTGTCCGTTGGAGTAGGATCTGTTCTCGTACGAGTCCAGCACCTGCACCTCGTACTGCTCGTGGAAAAAGACCCCACTGTTTCCGCGCCCCTGACCCTCGCCGGTGACCGCCGACGGCGTTCTGAATTCGAGGTGTAGCTGGACGGAGCCGAACGTCTGGCGGGTGCGGATGTCGCCGCTACCTGGAGCCACCGTGACTACGCCATCGGCCACATTCCAGCGGGCATCGCCTCCCCGTACAGACTCCCAGGAGGACAGGTCAGATCCGTCAAAGAGCACTATGGCGTCAGACGGCGGCAGGGTGCCTTCGCCCGGAGTGACCACGGCGGGCTCCGGCTCCCAGACCTCGGTCAACTCCGGCGCCCATTCGCCGCGAGGTATCTGGGCGCAGGCGGTTACGGGGAGCAGAATGAGCGCGAATAGCGTGACGTGTTTCATCAGCGGTTCAGGGTCCATGGCGATCGATACTGAAGCCCATCGCGATGTTGATTGGCTTCGGGGTCATCGTTGAAACTACGGGAAGCCTCGTCCCAGTAGAGCTTGCGGCCTGCCTTGTAGGCCACGTTCCCCATGTGGGCCACAGATGCCACGTGGTGCCCCACGCGGATGTCGGCGGCCAACGGGGCGTCCTCCCGCAGCGCGGCCAGGAAGTTGGCCGTATGGCGGTCCAGGTCGCTGCCCTCATAGCCGGCCGGCGAGGGCACCGAAACCAGGGGCTGCCTATCCTCTTCCTCGGCAATCACTTCCCAGCCGCCGCGATCCACAACCTGGGTTCCGTTGTTGCCGATGAAGGCCACGCCGTGTGTCCGGCGGTAGGGGCCGAGGTCGATACCGGTGGCATGCTCCCAGAGCATGGTGAAATCGTCGAATTCGAACACGGCCTGGAGCGTGTCCGGCGTCTCCGAGGCATCATCGGGATAGGCAAACTTCCCGCCCGTGGCCATCACGGACTTCGGGAAGGAGGCGTTCATCCCCAGCAGAGCGAAATCCAGGATGTGGACTCCCCAATCGGTCATGAGTCCGCCGGCGTAGTCCCAGAACCAACGGAAATTGAAGTGGAATCGGTTGGGGTTGAAGGGACGGGCACCGGCCGGCCCCAGCCAGCGATCGTAGTCTACCCCGTCTGGCGCCGGGGCGTCCGGCTTGATGGCTACCGGTTTCATCCAGCCCTGGTAGGCCCAGGTCTTAACCGTACGGATGTTGCCGAGCGCACCGCTGTGGACGAAGGCCATCGCATCCTGCCAGTGCGGACCGCTGCGCTGCCATTGGCCCACCTGAACCTTGCGGCCGGAAGCCAGAACGCCGTCCAGCGTGGCGTACGATTCGCCGATGGAGTTGGCGAGCGGCTTCTCCACATAGACGTCCAGACCCGCGTCTACCGCATCCAGCGTCATGATGGGGTGCCAGTGATCCGGAGTCCCGATGATTACGAAGTCCATGTCCGGGTGCTCCAGCAGTGCCCGGTGATCCGCGTACGTGGCCGGTTTGGCAGATCCAGTCTCCGCCACCTGTGAAGCCCGTCTGTCCAGAACGCCGGCATCGACGTCGCACATCGCGACGCACTCCGTGCCGGCATGGCGCAGGAACGAGCGGGTGTTCGAGAACCCCATCCCGTTGACTCCGATGACACCGAAGCGGACCTGGTCCGACGGGGCCGGCGTCCGTACCGGGCCGGCCAACGAGGCAACTCCAGGAATGAGGTAGGCTACGGGCGCTGTGGCCAGGTAGCGACTGAACGTGCGGCGGGAGAGTGGCATGGCCGTTCCGGGTGGTTCGACCGCAGTCTAGGGGTGGCGACGGCTGGTCGCAACGGGGGAAGCCTTCGAGCTAAGTGAATCCAGCTAGATTCGGAATTTCGCTCCAATCGCCAGCACGACGATCTGGGGATAGCCGGGGAGGATGGTAAACGACAACTGCGAGTTTGGCGTGACTCGCACGTCCAACTCCAGGTCACCACCAATAGGCGTCACGATATACTGCCAATCGGCATATTGTCGAAATAGCCGGCCATCGAATTTGTATGTGTCGAACCGATGCCAGTCTTGTCTGAAGTACAGTGTAGGTCCTATCCCGGCGAGTAGGGTTACCCGGCCTAAGCGGGCCAGACGGAGATGCGCGCCAACGTGAATCGCTCCGGCGAAGACCGAGCGACAATCTGACATCGCGACTCCGGCAACGCGGATAGCCAGACGGTCGCTGCGTACGAACTGCTCCCAGGACGCGAGAACACCCAAATTTGCCACGAGACTACCATCGGGACTGAGCTTCCGCGAGTACTGTTGTCTTGCGAAGCTCGAGGCATTGGGATGATAGGAGAGACCAATAAACTTGACCGCCAATGTCCTTTCAGGGCGCGAATCCGTTGACTGAGCCATAGCAGTTTGCACCGACGCGGCCATCACCAACAGGAGAACGATCACCTTCGGGACGGACAAAACACCCGTTCTGGAACGTATCCAATGAGAATGGCTGTTGCCATTCCTCCGCAAACCGACATAAATATTGTCGCAGCTACCGCTCATCCTCCTTCTATTTATTGCGCCGCCGCAACAGCAATGGGTGGCGTGCCCAGGCGGCTCAGTCATTGGCGTGGTGCGAGCCGGGGACAAACCTGCCGCCTTCGCGGTGGTGGAAATTCTGCGGTTGGATACCCGACGGCCCACCGGAACGGCACGCACAGACGCTTCTGGAAAATATAGGGTTTGTGGACTTCCCCTGGGTGCCAGGCTCGTGGCTCGGGTGAAGGATGAGCGACAGGCGCCTCGGTCACCGGCCTTCTCCCTGACAGGAGACCGACGAACAGAGCGAGCAGACTTTCAGTTGGAGCCGGATGCAGAGGTCTGGGTGCTCAGTTCTACAGAGGCGGGGCGCTATCGAGCGGGCCGGGAGGTCTTGCTCACAAACCGGAGTAGTCCCGCTTCCACCTCCAGGTCCAGTCCAGCCGTAACCGAGAGGCCACCAGGAGAATCACGCCTCAATACTCGGATTCCTCCTGGTCGGCGGGTAGTCTTGCCTGGGGAGAGACTGTCCGGCCCCGAGTTGATAGCCGGCTCACAGGAAATCGTTGATCGCGGGGCCAGGGGCGGGACGTCGGGCTTGTCCTTTCAGTACCTCAACGACAATGCGCCCCCCGGCAATCTTCCGACACTGGTCAGGCCCGGGCCGGATGACTATGTCACGACAAGCTTCTGGATTCAATACCAGAACAGGAGCCGATGGGGAGCCCACGCTCTGGACGCTACCCTGATGGTCTTGACAAACCGAAATCAGGGCTATCGGGCGGACCTGTTGAGGATGTCTGTATCCAGACGCATTCCGGTCGGGCGGATTGACTGGGGTCTTGGCGTAGGAGTTTCAGCCATGGGCGCGTTCGGTGGACATGCGGTGCAAAACTGGTATCACAGGCTACTCGGAGTTGATCAGATCCATCTTGACTACTCAAGAGAACGAGAGATCAAGCCCATGGTGGTCGTCATGGGTAATACGAGACCTTGGCGATCTATCGGGTTGGAGGGAGGTTTCTTTTCAAGACTCACCCAGGTGCTCGGTGGTGGGCCGAGCGATTTCCGGGGCGGCGGCTTTGTGACCTGTTGTCGATTCCGGAGCAAGTCAGGCCCCAGGGCGGTCCGGATTCGGGGTGACCTGGCCTGGGTCTCCTACTATTCGCTGGACAACGTCACCCGGTCAATGTTTGGTGACGGGCTGTCGAAGTCATTGGCACTGATACTCCGCGTGAGAGGAGCTGAGACGGCGGTACGGGTGAGCAGCAATGAGTTTGGCCGGGACGATGTCGCTCAGTTCGGACTCCTGATTCGCATGGGGCTTGGGTCGGTGCCAACGGTGTTCCAGCGGTAGTCAGGCTTAAGCAGATTGCGTTTTTGCCGATCCCATTCGCATGGGAAAAGCAATATGTCGTGTGTTTCGTGGAGCGGGAGCAATCTGTTTCCTCATGCTCCTCGCCGGTACGAATCAGGTAAAAGCCGAAGTGGCGGCGCCTGACACATCGGTGGCGGTGGGAGCCGCGCCGGACACGACGGTAGCGATAGCCTCGTCCGACATGAGATTCAGCAGGCTCCCCAGGTCTCATTTCGTCTACCGCTATTTGAACGACAACAAGCCGCTGGGCACGTTGCCGGTTGCAAACGGCCCGGATGATCTGGTAACGACGAGTTTTTGGGCGCAGTGGCGCCAAGGACGAAGAGCAGGTGCGCTGATTTGGGACGTGTCGCTCACGCTCCTAACCAACAAGGAGGCCGACTATCGGTCCGACCTTCTTCGCATTTCGATGTCCTGGGCCCGGGAGACGCGAAATCTGGAATGGTCGGCGGGGCTTGGCATCCTGGCCCGAGGACGAATGGGCGGGGCCTTCATTCAGAACAGCTTTCATGGCGCGATCGGGGTAGCCGCCGTCGAATTGCCATATACGAAGTCCTCGGTCTCACCGCTTGCGGTATCCACTCTCGCTTCCCGTCCGTTCAGGATCTCGACCTTCAGGTCAGGTGTCTACTCGGAGGTCTCTCAGGTGATCGGTCCTGGCCCGAGCAGGTTTCTTGGAGGCGGATACATCCGTTGCTGCGGACCGACAAATTCGAACTTCCCCGCGCTTCGGATCGATCTGGCCTACATCTCCTACTACGGGATGGGCCAGGTGACCAAGCCCATGTATGGATCCGGCTTCTCGCCATCTGCCATGATTACAAGTCCCTTGGGGAGCTTTATCTCAGCCGGGGTTCGGGTCAGTCGCAACGAATTTGGCGTAGACCAAATCCCGCAGTACGGACTTGTGATAAACATTGGCGCTCCGGCGAGTCTGGGCAACCTCTATCGTTGAGAGGCTGAAAAAGGCACCCGAATACAGAAAGCCCCCGCATCGGTTTACGATGCGAGGGCTTTGTAGCGGTCCGGACGAGACTCGAACTCGCGACCTCCGGCGTGACAGGCCGGCGTTCTAACCAACTGAACTACCGGACCGCATTTCAGTCGAGCACCAATGATAATTCTGATCGGCTACGCGGCGCAATCCTCAAACTTGGAGAATTGAGGAAGCCAAAGAAAAATGCGACGCATTGATCCGATGACCGGAGCCCTACTAACCAAGAAAGGGCCTCGCGGAGTACGCGAGACCCTTTGGGTGGTCAGAGGCGGATTTGAACCGCCGACACCTGGATTTTCAGTCCAGTGCTCTACCAACTGAGCTACCGCACCATTTTATGGCATTCTCTTGCCCGATTTCTGGGTTCTCTGCTTTATTCAATTAGTCATCCCGCACGTGCGGGACTCCTTCCTTCTCTCCCGTGTCGCGCCTTGATCCCGATCAGGATAATTGCCGAAAACATTTAAGAACTTGTTGAAAATCTTGCCGAAACTCGACTTTCAAATGGAGGCCAAAGGTAAGTAATTTTGGAAATTAATGGTATTTGGCCTTGTTAATTTTATGATAGTTTGCGCTATTTCGACTTTGCCAATGCCTGCTCGATGTCGGCGACTATATCGTTGATATGCTCAAGTCCGACGGAGACCCTGACCATGCCGTCGTAGATGCCTACGGCTTTTCTGACTTCCGGATCGATCTTGGAATGGGTAGTACTGGCCGGATGCGTGGCGATCGTTCTGGCATCACCCAGATTGGCGGTGTGCGAGAACATCTCAAGACTGTCGAGAAATTTCCTTCCTCTTTCAATGCCACCCTTCACTACAAATGTGACGACTCCGCCACCATGCTTCATCTGTTTCTGAGCCAGTTCATATTGGGGATGGCTATCGAGAAACGGATAATTCACCGACTCGATCTCTGGGTGATGTTCAAGTTCCTGTGCCAGCGTGAAGGCGTTGGAGCAATGCCGATCCATTCTGACATGCAGTGTTTCCAGGCTTTTAGACAGCACCCAGGCATTGAACGGCGATAGCGATGGCCC
>JABDJZ010000547.1 GCA_013003255.1 Rhodothermales bacterium | reverse complement strand
GGCGGGCAGCGTGGACATCTCCGGCATGACGCTGGCCCAGGCACGGGCCGCGGCCATCAAGGCACTGCAGGGCGCCTTCGGCCAGATCCCGGTCAACGTCACGCTGTCCCAGCCGCGCCAGTTCTACGTGCACGTTTCGGGCGCGGTACCGGTCCCCGGACGTGTACTGTCACTTCCAGTCGGGCGGGTCTCCTCAGCCCTGGAGATGGCGTTTGCGGACACGACGAGAACGCCGGTTACGAATCCGAACTATCGTCCTTCCCTCAGAAACGTATCGGTGGTGCATCGCGATGGCTCGGAATCGCGCCTGGATCTGATGCGCTACTACTCGGCGGGACAGGTCTCCCAGAACCCGTATCTGCGCGATGGCGACGTGATTTTCGTCCCCGGGTATGACCCCGCCTACGAGTCGGTGTTCATCGATGGGGCGGTGCCTTTCCCGGGCGGCTATGATGTTCGGCCGGACGACAACGTGCGCTCGGTGCTCCAGGCGGCCGGAGTCCACGAGGCTCCACTCACACCCACGGTGGTGCGCCTCCTCTCCTATGCAGGCGGAGATGAGCGAACAATCCCGCTGCACGAGGCCATCGGCCAAATCGGGGCAGCTATCCGGGTAGGACCCCGCGACCACATTTCGGTCCAGCGCCCTCGCCTTCCCGGCGGCACGGCCACGATCGAGGGCATGGTCCAGCATCCGGGCACCTACTCCATCGAGCAGGGTCGATCTACCATGACAGACCTGATCAACCTGGCAGGCGGTCTTCGCCCGGAGGCCCACAAGGCGGCCGCCTTCCTTGAGCGACGGGCGTTACCTGATCCGACATTGGGAATGCGGGCCGAAGACCGCTCCATGCCAACGCCCGACCTGGAGCGACTGATGAGCGCCGACACGCTCGCCATTCTGCAGCAGCTTCGCCTGACGGACCTGGACTTCCTCAGCCGGGCCTACTTCGCTCAGGAATTGAGGACCCAGAATCGAGTCTCGGTAAATCTGGAGGCTGTGCTCGCCGGCTCGACCGAGCCCGTGATACTTCGCGACGGAGACCGGCTGTTCGTACCACGGGATGATAACACCGTGTTCGTGGCCGGTCAGGTAATCCGACCCGGATTCGTGCTGGTTGCAGAGGGTCAAACGGTGGACTACTACGTGCAGGCCGCCGGCGGTCGGGGCATGCACGCCTCCGACGTATACCTGATGCGCGCCAACACGGGCGAGGTGATTCAGGGTACCGGTGCGATGGTGATGTCCGGAGATGTGGTCTTCGTGGACCGCGCGGAGGATCTGGCCGAGAACGCCGAGATGCAGCGACTGGTCATTCAGGAGCAGAGCCTGCGCTCCGACGCAAGGATCCGTGTGGCCCAGACGGTGGTCCAGTCCATCGGAACCCTGGCCACGCTGGTGGCCCTCATCGTCAGCCTGACGCGGTAGGATGATGGACGACAACAGCACGCAGATGGGACGATCGGACGAAGAGCGGCGCTCGCTGGCCGAGGAGCAGATCTGGCACACGCTCGGGACGCTCTGGAACCGCAAGGGCCTCATCATCGGCCTCACCGGATTCATGGCAGTGCTCTCGGTGGTGGGATCGCTGATGCTCCCGAACTACTACCGGGCGACGAGCCGTCTGCTGATGCCCGAGTCCGGCGGCAGCGGCATTGCCGGCGCCCTGTTGGGCAACCTGGGGTCCGCCGCACAGTCCCTGCTGGGATCCTCCGGCGGCGACTATGTCCGCTACCTGGCCATTCTCGAAAGTCGCCGGGTGCTGGAGGCCGTGGTCAACGAGTTTGACCTCGTGACGGTGTACGAGTACGAGGAATCCGACACGCCCATCGAGGATGCCATCGAGGATCTGGGCGACGCGCTTGAGCTCTACGTGGACAACGAGTATGACTTCCTTTCGATCGAAGTCATTGACAAGGATCCGCAGCGCGCCGCGGATATGGCCAACTTCATGCTTCAGGAGCTGAACAAGGTCAACAACGAACTCAAGACCCAGACCGCCGGCAACTTCCGCGAGTACGT
>JABDJZ010000539.1 GCA_013003255.1 Rhodothermales bacterium | reverse complement strand
GCGCACCAGGTTTTCTGGCGTGTGCTCGCGCATCAGTTCGTGCGTCAAGCCAGCATCGGTCACGATCGCGCGGACCAGCTCACCGGCTGGATCGCTCTCGGCCCTTGCCTGGAAGCCGGCAATCATGTCGCGGAAGGAGGCCATGGAGTTCCGGGCGCGCGACGAGAGCCCGGGTACTTCCGTCACCCGCTCCAGCGCTTCCCAGGCGGTCATGTTGTTCTCGCTTGCCCAGCGGAAGAGCAGTTCCTGGGACTTGTTGCCGATGCCCCTGGTCGGATAGTTCAGGACCCGTCGCAGACTGCCGTCATCGTAGGCGTTGACCTCCAGCCGCATGTAGCTGATGGCGTCCTTGATCTCTTTCCGCTGGTAGAACGAAACGCCGCCGACAATGCGGTAGGGCACGTCCTCCCGACGCAGCGATTCCTCAATCGAGCGGCTCTGCGCATTGGTCCGGTACAGAACCGCGATGTCCTTGTAGCGAATGCCGTGGCGGAGACAGAGGTCGCGAATGCGGCGCTCAATTTTTTGCGCCTCGTCCCGCTCGGAGAGGGCCTCCATGACGACGATGGGATCACCCTGCTCGTTGTCCGTCCAGAGCTCCTTTTCAATCTGCTTGGAGTTGCCCTTGATGATGGCGTCAGCCAGCGCCACGATGGCCTTGCTCGAGCGGTAGTTCTGCTCCAGACGAACCGTCTTGGCGTCCGGATAGTCGCGCTGAAAGGAGAGGATGTTGCCGATGTCCGCACCGCGGAAGGCGTAGATGCTCTGGGCGTCATCACCCACGACGCAGATGTTCTGCCGACCTTCGGCCAGCAACTTGGCCAGCGTGTACTGGGCGTGGTTGGTGTCCTGGTACTCGTCAATGTGCAGGTACTGCCAGAGGAAGCGGTACCGGTCGAGAACCTCCGAGTGATTGCGGAAGAGTTCGATGGGCTTCAGCAGCAGGTCATCAAAGTCCATCGCGTTCGAGGCGCGCAGTAGGTCCTGGTACGGACCATACACTTTGGCGGCCTTTTCCTGCGCAGGCCCAACGGCCAGCTTGGCATACTCCGACGGCCCGATCATCCGGTTCTTCGCGCCGGAGATGAGCGAGTACATCGAGCGGGGCGAAAACTGCTTCGGATCGATGTTGTACTGGTTCAGCAGCTGCCGAAGCGCCCGCTGGGTATCGTCCGAATCGTAAATGGAGAAGTCGGACGTGTAACCGATATGCTTCCCTTCCTTACGAAGCAGTCGCGCAAAGGTGGAGTGGAAGGTCCCGATGGTCATCCCCTTTGCCTGGTCGCCGATGAGTTCGAAGACCCGGTGCCGCATCTCGCGCGCGGCCTTGTTGGTGAACGTGATGGCCAGGATCTGATGCGACTTGGCCTTGCCGGAGGCCATCAGGTAGGCTATCCGGTGCGTCAGCGTGCGCGTCTTGCCCGAGCCCGGCCCAGCGATGATCAGCAGCGGTCCGTCCGTGGTCGAAGCGGCCTCCCGTTGTGCCTCGTTCAGTCCGGCCAGGATGTCGGCCGAATTCAGTTCCGGGGGGGCGTCGAGGGCTGGGAGGAGGCTGTATTGCTTCATTCAGCAGGAGCGAATCGGCAGGCAAAAAAGGGGAGAAGGTCAGCGGTCCGGGAGCCGCGGCAGCGGGCTCTGGAGGCTGTCTTGGAATAGCCGCGGACCGCCTCGGGTTTCAAGCCCGGCCGGGTTTCATCCCCCGCTTTGACCCGATTCGCGTCTATATTTGTCCACAACCAATTCGGCAGGCTGACAAATGGGATTTGAGTCCATCGCCAGGGGTCTCCTTGGAATTGTCGTGATCCTCGGGGTCGCGCTCGCCATTTCAAGCGACCGCAGCAAGGTCAACTGGCGCACGGTCGGCGCGGGGCTCACGCTCCAACTCATTCTGGCCATCTTCCTGCTGAAGGGTAGCGCCATGGGCGAGGTCTTCGCGCCCCTTGCCTGGCCGAAGGCCTTCTTCTCCTGGGTCAGTTCGTTCTTCGTGGTCGTCCTGGAGTTCACCACGGCCGGTGCGGAGTTCGTGTTCGGACCACTGGCGCTGGCTCAGGGCACAGACGGCAGCATGGGCTTCTTCTTTGCGTTTCAGGTGCTGCCGACCATCGTCTTCTTCGGCTCGCTGATGGCGCTGCTGTACCATCTGGGCATCATGCAGAAGGTGGTCCAGTACATGGCCTGGGCCGTTTCCAAATTCCTGGGTACGTCCGGTGCAGAATCCCTTTCAGTGACCGCCAACATCTTCGTCGGTCAGACGGAGGCACCGCTGGTGATTCGGCCCTACCTGGAAGGAATGACCCGCTCGGAACTCATGGCCATCATGACGGGCGGCATGGCCACCATTGCCGGCGGCGTGATGGCGGCCTACATCCAGATGCTGGGGGATCCATACTCGATTGCCCGAGGATTGGACCTTGCCGTGGGCCGGCTGATGTTTGCAGAGCAGCTGTTGGGAGCCAGTGTGATGGCCGCTCCCGCAGCGTTGATTCTGGCGAAGATCATTGTGCCGGAGATCGGAGAGCCCGAGACACGCGGAATGGTGAAAATCGAGACCGAGTCCGACTCGGCGAACTCCATCGACGCTATCGCCTCCGGTGCGGTTGACGGGGTCAAGCTGGCCATCAACGTAGGCGGCATGCTGATTGCCTTCCTGGCCATGATCGCCATGGTCAACTACATCCTTGGCTGGGGCGCCGGGTTCTTCGGAGCCGAGTTGACGCTGCAGCAGATTCTGGGGTGGACCGTGGCACCGGTGGCGTGGCTGATCGGCGTCCCCTGGGCTGATGCCGTCACTTTTGGCTCGTTGCTGGGCACGAAGGTGATCGTGAACGAATTCGTAGCCTACCTCGACCTCTCTACCGCTATTGCGGCCGGCCTGCTGAGCGACAAGGCTGTTTTGATGGCCACGTTTGCCCTGTGTGGCTTCGCCAACCTGTCCTCGATTGCGATTCAGATCGGGGGGATCGGTCCGCTGGCGCCCTCGCGAACAGGCGAACTGGCGGCCCTTGGGGTAAAGGCGGTGCTTGCAGGGACACTCGCCAACATGATGACGGCCACGATTGCCGGGGCGATAGCCTCAGGGGCGGCGTAGCGGGCCTACCCCGGGAATCGAATCCTGAATCGGACCCACGCGCGGACCGGAACGGACTTTCGCCCCTGCAGCAGGTACGCCGGCTGCCATCGCATGGCCATGGTTGTGCGAAGGCCAATCAGGTCAAGCGTCGGCTGGACGCCCGTAAGAAGCTCAATCCCGATGGGCTCGCC
>JABDJZ010000524.1 GCA_013003255.1 Rhodothermales bacterium | reverse complement strand
GTGTCAGACACGTGTATGGCGCCCTCTGTGCAATTGTCGGCCAGTTCCAGCTGCACGAGGACCTTGCCGCGTGCCGGAGTAAAGGAAACGGCGTTGGTCACCAGGTTGCTCACCACTTTCTCCAGTTTATCGCGGTCCATCATGACCGGGCAGCGCTCAACCGAGGCTTGAAACATCAGCGAGATGTGCTCTCGCTCGGCGTAGGACGCGAAGCTCAGGACAAGCCCCCTGAGAAATGCCACCAGGTCTGTGGGCGCGGCGCGCACCTGGAGTGTGCCGGCTTCGAGTCGAGAGAGGTCCAGGATCTGGTTGATCAGCCTGAGAAGTCGCAAGGCGCTCCGTTGCATGATGGGCGCGTCCCGCCGGAGGTCCGATGCGGTTCGGCGACCGTCCAGCAGGTCCTGCAGGGGCCCCAGAATCAGGGTCAGCGGTGTGCGAAACTCGTGGCTGACGTTCGCAAAGAAATGGCTCTTGGCGCGGTCCAGTTCGACGAGGCGCTTTGCCTGGGATTCAGAGCGGTCCTTTTCTGCGCGGAGTTCCGCCGTTCGGTCACGGACCACCCGTCTGAGCATTCGGGATCTCTTTGCCAGTCCGCGAACGCGTGCTCGATATCCAGCGCCCAGCGCCACTCCGACCAACACGAACAGACCCAGCCAGACCGCCGGCATGCCCCACCATGGACGGCGGATGAGGAAACGCGTCGCAGCAGGCGCGCTGTAGACGCCCATGGCGCTCCTTGAGCGCACTTCAAGCGTGTAGGCTCCGGGCTGGAGGCTCAAGCGAACGGAACGGGTCGTACCGAGGTCAATCCAGCGGGAGCCCTGCTCGAGCAGTCTGTAGGTGAAGGTGAGCCGCGCGGGCTCTTCGTAGTGGAATCCGGCGAAGTGAAATGTCAGGTCGTTCTCCGAGTGCGCCAGCCGCCGATGCGCTCCAGGCCACTGTCCCGCCAGGTAGGTCTGTTCACCCAGGGAAACGCGCGAGACTGCGGTCTTGGGAGGCGTCAGATTATCCCTGAACGTGGCAGGGTCGACGGTATACAGCTTGTTGCGTCCGGAGAAATAGAGCCTGCCGCTGGGTCCGCGATGGCAGGCCGTCCCGTTGGCAAAGTCCACGGCAGAAAGACCATGCTCCAGACCATAGTGGACCAGGCGCCCGGACCGATCAATGCGGCCGATGCCGGAAAACGTCGAGGCCCAGATGTGCCTGCCTGCAAGGGCGCAGGTGGTCGAGGTCAGGGGCAGTTCGGGGTCAAGTACCACGTGGCTGAACGCGCCGGTATCCGGGTCCCAGCGATCCAGCGCACTGTACGTGGTAACCCAGACCGACCCGTCATCACTGGGTGTCAGTGTATACGTGTATGGGTGACTGACGGAGGTTCGGTCATTCGGAATGTGGGGATACCGAGTGAAGGTCTGCCCTTGGTCTTCGGAGCGTGCAACGCCCTCGAGCGAGGTGACCCACAAGGCGCCATTCCGGTCCCTCTCCACATCGATGATGGGGCCCGGCGGAACCGACCGGTCGCGTGCCTCGGGGTTCGAGACCATGGAGTGGACGGTACCGTCCGGACTCACCCGATCCAGGCCTGTCTGATTGGCCACCCAGAGGGTACCATCCTCGTCAGCGGTAAGGGCGTAGACCACGTCGTCGCTAAGTCCGTCTTGCCGGCTGATTCGGTCAAGGAACCGAAGCTCGGTGGAATTTGCGGCTGGCATCCTGAACCGGAAGACGCCCTGTCCCATCGTCGCAACGTTCATCCGCCCCTGGGAGTCAATGACGATGTCCCGAAGAATGAGCGCACCGGTCCGGGAGAAGGCTGGAGGGGCGATGACCTCGAACTGACCTGTCCCTGGCTGCCAAACGCCGACGGTCCCTTCGGTGGAGCCTACCCATAGGCGCCCCGACGCGTCCTCGAGGATCCCCATGGCAGTCATGAAAGGCAGCGAAATGATATCGAACGAGTCCGATGCCGTCCGGACGTGGGCCACTGCGCCTGCGGTTCCGAGCCACAGCACGCCGCTGTGATCCAAATGCATGGACAGCACGAAGCGATCGAGGCGTCGGGCACCAGGGTGAGCACCCAGGTCCAGGGGGCTGACGCGGTAGGTGGCTAAGTCTACAAGGACCGGCCCCCCAATCGTTCCAACCCACAGTTTGCCCGATTCCGCCAGGAAAAGGGCATGTACCCACGACTCTGGCAGTCCGTCTCCGGTACCGATTCTCCGGAGTACCGCGCCCTCTCGGTCAAGGTGGACCAGTCCGTTTCCCGTCCCGACCCACAAGGTCTCATCCGGTGCCTCCACCAATGCCAGAGACGCCGCGGAAGGGTAGTTGGGAAAATCGGTTGGTCGGAATTCCGGGGTTCGGGGCTCATCCTCCACAACCAGGAATTGGCGGAAGGTGCCGGCGTCGGCGTCAAATAGATTGAGTCCATTTCCGGACGAGACCCAAAGCCTCCCCGAGGAGTCCTCCTTGAACGCGCTGACGTAATTGCTGGTCAACGTCGCGGGGTCAGCCGGATCGTGCTGGAAATGAGACCACTTGCCACTCGGGTCGCGCCGATACATGCCTCCCATCCAGGTACCAAGCAAGAGCGTACCGTCGCCCTGCTCGTGGACCGTCGTCAAGCCCTCGAAAATGGCTTCGGGAGTCTCCACAGGAGCGAATTCCTCCTGTGCATAGTCGAAGCGAAAGAGGCCGTCGGTCTCGGTGGCCACCCACAAATGGGTTCCGGCATCAAATAGGTCCAGAATGGTGGAGTGGGGCAGGGCGTTGGGGTCGAACGGGTCCCCGCGGAAATACTCAAACCGGAGGCCGTCGTAGCGCGCGACACCAAAGAACGTGGCGAACCAGAGATAGCCGGCCGGGTCCTGCACGATGTCGGTGATCCCGGTGCCGGGCAGTCCGTCCTGGACCGACAGCCACTCCATCCGGACCGTCGAGTCCTGGGCCTGCACGGACCCCAGCGCGACAAGGGCCGCGACCACGAGACATGCTTGCGCTCGCATGTATAGGACCTCCCACCAAAAGGTATCGCCGACCCGGGACAGTGGATGTAGGGGAATGCCCTCAATTACCTTGTCGGCAACACTCCCAGACTTCCCATGCGCGTTTTTGCTTTTCTGGTTTTCGCTGCCCTGACGTTGGATGCCTCGGGCCAGACCACGGTGCTCAGAGGTGCGAACGTGGTCCATCCCAGCGACGGGTCCGTCACCGTAAACGCGGATATCATTGTCCGGGACGGCCGAATCATGGCGGTGGGGCCTTCGGTGTCTGTCCCAGCCGATGCCGAGATAGTCGATCTCGAAGGTCATTTCCTGGTCCCGGGCTACATCGATGCGCACGTTCACATAGCGAGTGTGGACGCGCTCCGGAGGGCCCTGGCTTCAGGGGTGACCACTGCACGCAGCGCGAATACGCCTGCCTACCAGGACGTGACGCTGAAGGAGATGGTTCGCGATGGCATACTGCCGGGACCGGAAATCCTGGCGGCCGGAGCCTTCGTCACGCCCCAGCCCGGCGACCGCATACTGGGCGACCCGAGACTGGGTCATCTATACGAGGGGATCAACACGGATGACGAACTTCGCCACATTGTGCAGGTCAACGTGGACCGCGGCGCCGATGTGATCAAGACCCGGGCCACCGAACGGGCAGGGCTTCCGGATACCGATCCCCGCAAGCAGGTCTATACGGAGACACAGCTACGGGTGGTGGTGGAGGCGGCCGCCGAGTTGGGCAAACCCGTCCTTGTGCACGCACATGGAGATGAAGGCGCACGGGCGGCTGTTCTGGCCGGTGCGCGCAGCATCGAACACGGGACCTACCTGACAGACGAGACCCTGGCGTTGATGCGGGAGCGCGGCACCTTCCTGGTGCCCACGTATACCATTCTGGAAGACCTGCGCGATCCGGGAGGAGACTACGATGACCCGGTCCTCATCATTCGGGCCCAACACATGATCCCGAACAGTGAGCGGGCCATTCGAAGCGCCATTGCCATGGGGGTGCCCGTTGTGGCTTCAACCGATACCGGCTATGGCAGCGGTAGCATCGCGCGGGTAGGGACGGAGATGGTGCACTTCAGCCGGCTGGGCATGACTCCGCTTCAGGCGCTGCAGTCCGCTACCACGGTCGCGGCGGAGCTCCTTGGCGTTTCGTCCCGGGTTGGACAGATAGCACCCGGTTTCGAGGCGGATCTCGTGGTGCTGGCCGGCAATCCGCTGGAAGACATCCGCCACGTGCAGGATGTTTTGGCGGTGATGAGCAACGGGGTGATGGCCGTTAACCGGCTGCCGTTCGGGCGGTAGGGGACAGGCCGCAGGCGAGGCCGGAGCTGGGCCGGCGGCAGGCCGGCAGGCACCGCAGGTCTTTCGCCGCCGAACACTACACGAAATCTCCACAACACATGGCGCAACAATAGTTGTTGCAACAACTATAATGGGTCAAGTCATTCACAAACAAGACCCGTCCAGCCATGAGCACAACATTGGAAGCCACCTCGATCGCCCAGTCCGTCGAGGAACTCAACAACATGGTCCTCCAGGGCCAGATTCTGGATGCGTTCGACAAATTCTACGGACCGAATGCTGTCATGGCCGACAACTTCAACGAGGACCGTGTGGGCTTCGACACCTGCCGCCAGTTCGAGGTCGACTTCGTCAACAACCTGACCGCCTTCCGTGGCGCCGAAGTCCAGGAAGTCCGGATTGATGAGGACGCCGGCCTTGCCTTCGTGAAGTGGCACTTTGACTACAGCCACAAGGAGTGGGGAGACATGGACTACGTCCAGGTTGCCGTGCAGCGCTGGGAGGATGGCAAAATCGTCCACGAGCGTTTCCTCTACGGCTACTAGGAGCCCGTTATAGCCCTGCCTTCAGGCCGAGCCCCTGTCACCCCGCGTGGCAGGGGCTTCGTGCTTCGGGGGGGACTGCGGGTCCCGCCGGGGCACTTTCAGGTTAAGCCGCCCAGGGAACGGACGGCCAACATCCGGGTGAATCACCTATGCAGAAGTACATCGACATTTTCCTGGACGGATACCGTGGGTACGGCTCCTACCTGTGGAGTGAGATCACCACCCCGGGTCCCTACAACTACTTCTACTGGCTGATCGGCGTATCGCTCTTCTTCTTTGCGCTGGAACTGGTGGTGCCGTGGCGCAAGAAGCAGCGTGCATTCAGGAAGGACTTCTGGCTGGACGTGTTCTACATGTTCTTCAACTTCTTTCTGTTCTCGCTGATCATTTACAACGCGGCCTCGAACGTGGTGGTTGAGGCCTTCAACGACCTGCTTGGGACCATCGGGATTACGAACCTGGTGGCCATCGAGGTCTCGGGCTGGCCGGTATGGGCCCAGCTGGTATCCCTGTTCGTGATCCGCGATTTCATCCAGTGGAACGTGCACCGGCTGCTGCACCGCGTACCCTGGCTTTGGGAGTTCCACAAGGTGCACCATTCAGTGGAGGAGATGGGGTTCGCTGCCCACCTCCGGTACCACTGGATGGAGAACGTGGTCTACAATGCCCTGCAATACATCCCGCTCGCGATGATCGGCTTTGGGGTGGATGACTTCTTCATTGTCTACGTGTTCACCCTGGCCGTGGGCCACTTCAACCATTCCAACATCAAGGTGCCGTTGGGTCCTCTGAAGTACGTCCTCAACAATCCCCAGATGCACATCTGGCACCACGCCAAAGCCTGGCCGGAGGGGCGCGATCACGGAATCAACTTCGGGATCACGCTGAGCTTGTGGGACTACGTCTTCGGGACTGCGGACATACCCTCGGACGGCCGGGACATCCCGTTGGGCTTTCCCGGGTCGGAGGACTTCCCGAAGGACTTCGTCCATCAGAATCTGCACGGGCTGAAGCGGTAGGGAAGTGTGGCATCCCGGATGGCGGCGGTTATTTGCGACAACAAAGTCGTGAATAAAGAAGCTTCGATGAAACGGACCGCGAAGGCTTTACCAAAATGATTCTGGGTCGTAATTAGGGACAAGCGACTCGCAATTCCTCAATATGTTTTCCAAGACCTTCCAATACGGACTCAAAGCCTCGGTTCTCCTGGCGCTTCGACCAGAAGGGGAGTACGTGAAAGTGCGTGAGATGAGCGAGCAACTCCACATCCCCAAGTCGGTCCTGGCCAAGACACTTCAGGTGCTGGGTTCGGCCGGTGTAATCGACACGCTTCGAGGCCCCTCGGGCGGTTGCCGATGGAATACGGCCTCTGATGGACTCAGCCTGGTAGACCTTGCGCAGATTCTGGAAGGTGACTTCCAGTTCCAGGGCTGCCTGCTGGGCCTTACCGACTGTGGACCCGAGGACAACTGCATTCTGCCGGAGTTCTCACCGGCGCGGCTGCAATCGGCCATGCAGGCGGTGTCTCTGAGAGACGTCGCCGAACAATGCCGTGGTCGTTCGGACTATAACCAGACAAAAGACTCTTAATTCATAAACCCATGCGCGCATCCATCCATCTCCTCGCCGCACTCCTCGTGGTCACGCTCGCCGCCTGTGGCGGTGACTCTCCAAACCAGGGAGGCAATACCCCCGCTGAACCCGCCGGTCTGACCCAGGCGCAGCTCGAAAAGGGCGTTGGCCCGATTACGTCCGTGGACGTCTCCAGCCTCGACGCGGCCCTGGCCGCTCAGGGTGAGCAGGTCTTCACGGTCAAATGCTCAGCCTGCCACAAAATGGCTGACCGCTACGTGGGTCCCCCGCTTGGCACGGTGGCATCCGAGCGCAGCCCGGAGTTCATCATGAACATGATTCTGAACCCGGAAGAGATGATTCAGAAGCATCCGGACGTGAAGGCCATGCTGGGCCAGTTCATGACGCCGATGCCCAATCAGCACCTGACGGAGGATGAGGCACGTGCCGTGCTGGAATACCTCCGTGCCCAGGTCGAAGAGGCCTGACCGCCACACACCGCATTCCGCCCTCCGGCGGCTCCCCGAATACTCAAACGCAATCCGATTTCCACAATGAAACGCTCCACACTCAAATCCATGTCTGGTGTGATGGCGGTCTTGCTGATCCTCTCTGTGGTCGCCATTTCATGCCAATCCTCTGAGCCTCTGGGCTCAGGTTCATCCAGTGCCGCCTCCAAGGTCTACGTGGCCCCGGGCGAGTACGATGACTACTACGCCTTTATGTCCGGGGGCTTTTCCGGGCAGGTTACCGTGATGGGCCTTCCCTCGGGGCGGCTTCTGAAGACGGTCCCTGTGTTCTCACAGCATGCTGAAAACGCCTGGGGATACTCGGAAGAGACCAAGCCGATGCTCGAGACCTCCTACGGCTTCATTCCGTGGGACGACTCCCACCATCCGCAGCTGTCGCAAACCAATGGCGTCCCCGATGGACGCTGGTTGTTCATCAACGCGAACAACACGCCGCGCGTCGCCAGGATTGACCTTTCCACGTTCGAGACGGACGAGATTCTGGAGATCCCGAACTCGGCCGGTAACCATGCCAGCCCGTTCATCACGGAGAACTCCGAGTACATAGTCGCAGCGACGCGCTTCTCGGTGCCGATTCCGCAGCGCGACATCCCCATCTCCGAGTACAAGGAGCAGTTCAAAGGCAACATCTCCTTTGTCCGCGCTGACCAGCCCGGCCAGATGGACGTGGCCTTCCAGATCATGATGCCAGGCTATGACTACGATGTCAGCCACGCCGGCAAGGGCCCGAGCCACGGATGGGCATTCTTCTCCACCTACAACACGGAGCAGGCCAACACGCTCAAGGAGGTCAACGCGTCGATGAACGACAAGGACTTCATTGCTGCCGTGAATTGGATGCGTGCCGAAGAGTGCGTCGAGAACGGAAGCTCCCGTCGCATGGGCGGCGTGTATCGCCACAACATGGTGATGCATGGCAGCCGCGAGGCCATGAGTCACGAGCGCGAAGGCGTCAACGTGATCTACCCTGAGGACTGCGAAGGCCTGGTCTATTTCCTGCCGACTCCCAAGAGTCCGCACGGCGTGGACGTTGATCCTACCGGCGAGTACATCGTGGGTGGTGGCAAGCTGGCCACCGTCATTCCGGTACACTCGTTCACCAAGATGCAGCAAGCCATCGCCGATGAGTCCTTCGAGGGCGAAGTCGACGGTATCCCGGTTCTTCAGTACGAGGCTGTGATGGCCGGCGAGGTGGAGAACGCAGGCCTCGGCCCGCTCCACACCGAGTTTGACGGCAAGGGCTTTGCCTACACCACGGCGTTCCTGTCCTCCGAAATCGTGAAGTGGGAGATCGGCACCTGGCAGGTCGTGGACCGCATCCCGGTCTACTACTCAGTCGGTCACCTGATGATACCGGGTGGCGACAGCCGTCAGCCTTGGGGCCAGTACCTCGTGGCCATGAACAAAATGACCAAGGACCGCTACCTCCCGACGGGTCCGGAACTGGCCCACTCGGCCCAGCTGATTGACATCTCTGGCGAAAAGATGGAGATGCTCCTGGACTTCCCGACAATGGGCGAGCCGCACTACGCACAGGGCATCGCGGCTGAACTCGTGACCGAGACCCAGGTCCAGATGTATCAGCTGACCGAGAACACGCACCCCTACGCGGTTCAGTCCGAGGCTGAGGCCCGGGTCG